>NZ_JBHWMB010000121.1:0-15494 GCF_042730015.1 Streptomyces sp. NPDC059957
ACACCCCCTGCCCCCCCTCCCCAGCCCGTCCGGCGCTTGAGACCGGGGTCCGGGCAGCGCCCGGGGAACGGTGGAAGGGCGGGTAGGGGACTTCGCCCCGCGCAGCGGCAAGGGTCGCAGCGGGGACTTCGCCCCGCGCAGCGGCAAGGGTCGCTGCGGGGACTTCGCCCCGCGCAGCGGCGCACCCGCGCCCGGGGCCGGGTGTGGCCCGGCCCCGGGCCGGGGCCCGGCCCCGGGGGGCGGGAGCCGTCAGGCCCGGCCGGTCCGCTTCGCGGAATAGTTCGCGCGGCCCTCCGCCGAGCGGAGCCTCCAGTCGCGCTTGATCTCCGCCCGGAGCCGCGCATCGGTCTTCGCGACGATCCGCTGGTTCTCCCGCAGCAGCTTGCGGTAGCTCTCCAGCCGCCGCTCGGCCAGCTCCCCGGAGGCCACCGCGGCCCGCACAGCGCACCCCGGCTCCGCCTCGTGCACGCAGTCGTGGAAACGGCACCGCTGCGCGTACTCCTCGATCTCCGAGAAGACCTGCCCGACGCCCGTCTCCGCGTCGAAGAGCCCGACGCCCCGCAGCCCGGGGGTGTCGATGAGCACGCCGCCGCCCGGCAGCGCGAGCAGGTTGCGGGTCGTGGTGGTGTGGCGGCCCTTTCCGTCGACCTCACGCGCCGCCTGGACCTCCATCACTTCCTCCCCCAACAGCGCGTTGGCCAGCGTGGACTTGCCCGCGCCGGAGATCCCGAGGAGCACGCTCGTACCGTCCCCGACGATCGCGGCGAGCACGTCCGTGCCCTCCCCGGTCACTGAGGAGACCGTGAGGACGGTGACCCCGGGGGCCGTCGCCTCCACGTCCTCGACGAGGTGTCCGAGGGTGACCGGGTCCGGGACCAGGTCCGCCTTGGTCAGGACCACGAGCGGCTGCGCCCCCGATTCCCAGGCGAGCGCGAGGAACCGCTCGATGCGGCCGAGGTCCAGTTCGACGGCCAGTGACACCGCGATGATCGCGTGGTCGACGTTCGCGGCGAGGATCTGCCCCTCGGACCGCTGGGAGGAGGTGGACCGTACGAAGGCGGTCCGGCGCGGCAGGTACGTCTTCACGTAGCGCGGGTTGCCGTGCGCCTCCAGCACCGCCCAGTCGCCGGTGCAGATGACCCGGAGCGGGTCGTGCGGGGTGACGAAGGCGGTGTCGGCGCGGACGATGCCGTCCGCCGTCATGACGTCGCACTGGCCGCGGTCGACGCGTACGACCCGGCCGGGCAGCAGGCCCTGATCCGCGTACGGGGCGAACTCGGCCGCCCACGCCTCGTCCCAGCCGTAGGGGGCCAGGGCGTGCGGAAGCGAGGAAGAGAAGGAGGAGAACGAAGAAGGAGAAGTGGAAGAGGAGAAAGCGGGGAGAGACAAGGGAAACCCTTCACAGGGTGGCCCCGGCGGTGCGCGCCGCTATCGGGCGCGAAAGAAGTGAGAGGTCAGCCGGAGACCACAGAAGTGACATTGATGGTCTTCTGAGTGCGGGCAACGCCCTGCGCCATGACAGTCATCAATGAACTCACCTCCGGGTCTGCATACGTGCTGACGAACCGTCCCGCACTGATCGGCGGGAGGAACGCCCCCACCGTAACAAGCGCCCCCGGGCGTGCGCCACTTCTTTTACGGGCGGCCTGAAATCGGGTTTCGAACTTACCGCCGGTCAGGGCCGGCCTAAGAATTCGGCAGGCAAGTCGACCTCGGAGATTAAGCTGTTCACCATGGAGACCAGCGGAACCGCAGATTCTGAGACGATTTACGAGACGCAGTACGCCGCCCGCACCGCGTCGCGGAACACGTCGACGAGCGAGACGGCTCCCGACACCCGGCGGCGGATCCTGAGCGTCTCCATGGAGCTGTTCGCAGTCCGCGGCTTCCACGAGACCTCGCTGCGGGAGATCGCCGAACAGGTGGGCGTCTCCAAGCCCGCGGTGCTCTACCACTTCCCCGGCAAGGCCGACATCCTCGGCGCCCTCGTCGAGCCGATGCTCCGCGATCTGGCGGCCGCCCTGGCCCGCGCCGCGGCGGCCGGCGGTTCCGGCACGACCGGCGGTTCCGACGCGCCCGGCTCAGCCGGCGGTTCCGGCACGACCGACGGGCCCGGCACCTCCGGCACGCCCGGACCCTCGGACCGGGTCCGCTGGGCCGTCATCGAGGGGGTGCTCGACGTCTGGCTGGACCACCGGCACCTGCTGCGCCTCAACCTCCAGGACATGGCCCTGGCCACCCCCGGCCCGGCCTTCGCCCGGCTGCGCGACGCCATACTCCGCGCCAATTCCCTGGTCGCGGGGCCGAATCCCGGTTTCACGGAACGGGTGCGGGCCGCCCAGGCCGTCGCGATGCTCTCCGACCCGGTGGTGCTCTTCGCCGACGCCCCCGCCCCGGCCCTGCGCGAGGCAGTCCTGGACGGCGTACGACGCCTGCTCGACGGACCGCACGGACCGGACGGAGCGCACGGACCGCAGCCGCCGGCCCGGCCCGTGCCCGGGGGACGGCGCGGGCGGCCCGCCGCGATGAGCCCGGCCATGATCGAGGCCGCCCGCCGGATGCACACGGCGGGCAGCGGCGCCACCGCGATCGCCGCCGCCCTCGGCGTCTCCCGGGCCACGGTCTACCGGCACCTGCCCCAGGAGGAGGACACCGAGTGACGGGCCCGCACGGCGCCACCGGTGTCCGATTCGTTCAAGACCGGCCCGGCCGGGCGTGCCTAGGGTGAGTTCATGACTCCCCGACTCGACATGATCGGCATCGTCGTCTCCGACATGGCCGCATCGCTCGCCTTCTACCGCCGCCTCGGCATCGACGTACCCGCCGGGGCCGACTCCCAGCCGCACGTCGAAGCCGTCCTGCCGGGCGGGCTGCGGATCGGCTTCGACACGGAGGAGGTCATCCGCTCCTTCGACCCGTCCTGGACCCGCCCCACGAGCGACGGCCGGGTGGGGCTCGCGTTCCTGTGCGACTCCCCCGCCGAAGTCGACTCGCTGTACGCGGAGCTGACGGAGGCAGGGAGCACCGGCCACCTGAAGCCCTGGGACGCCTTCTGGGGGCAGCGCTACGCCGTCGTCCTGGACCCGGACGGCTCCGGGGTCTCCCTCTTCGCCGCCTCGGAAGCGACCGAAGCGGCCGGAACCGGCACCGCGGCCGCCGGCCCCGCCGCGTAGGCCCCCGGCGTGGTCCCCGCCAGGGCGCGCACCTCGCGGGTGTAGTGGGCCTGGTCGGCGTACCCGGCCGCCGCGGCCACCGCCGCCTGCGGCAGCCCGCGCCGGGTCAGCGCGAGGGCCCGCTGGAGGCGCAGGATCCGCCCCAGGGTCCGCGGCCCGTAGCCGAAGGCGTCGAGGGAGCGCCGGTGCAGCTGCCGCTCCCCCAGGCCGACCGCGCCCGCCACGGCGGCCACGCCCTGCCCGGCGCGCAGCCGGGCCGTCACCTCCGCGACGAGGGGGTCCGGGGCGCCGTCGTCGGCCGTGCGGAGCCGGGCCAGCTCCTCCAGTCCCGCGCGGGGATCTCCGTACGCGGCCACGAGCGCGGTGAGGCGCCGTACCTCGGCGGCGGGCCACAGGTCGGCCAGCTCGACCCGCCGGTCCCGCAGTACGCGGGCCGGTACGCCGAGCAGCGCGGGCGCCGTGCCGGGGGCCAGCCGGATCCCGGCGAAGCCGGAGCCCGGGACCTCCCCGGCGGGGTGCGCGGCGGTGTCGGGTCCGGCGACCAGGAGCCGCCCGTCCACCCACAGCAGGTCCATGCACCCGTCGGGCAGCACCAGGCCCGCGCCGGTCCCGCCGGCCCGCCAGAGCACCGCTCCGGCGACCGTCCGGGACGGCCGTTCCTCGTACCGCGCCTCGTGCCGTTCCTCGTACCCCGAGCCGGGCACGGAGTCATCCGCCCGATCCGTCACGGACACCACGCTACGGCGGCGGTCAGTGCTTGCGCAGGCGGGAGTGGTAGTCCTCCGGGGGCAGGAACTTCGACCAGCGCTCCGGGAACTCCGAGGGCATGCCCCCGTCCTCGTCGCCCTCGTCGTCCTCCGACTCCCCCTCGGCCAGGGCCCGCCAGGCGGCCGCCCGGGCCACGAGCTGGGCGGCCTCCGCCTCGCGGACCCGCTCGTTCGCCTCGCGGGCCGAGGCGGTGGCCACCGAGGGCCAGACGCGGTCGATCGCGGCGTTGACGGCGGCCCCGACGAGGACGGCGAAGGCCGAGATGCCGATCCACAGCAGGATCGCCACGGGGGCGGCCAGCGATCCGTAGATGGTCGGGCCCTCCACCGTGTTGGTGAGGTAGATCCGCAGCAGGAACGAGCCGAGCACCCACATCGCGAGGGCGACGAGCGCGCCGGGCACGTCCTCGATCCAGGGCGAGCGGACCGGGACGGAGACGTGGTAGAGGGTGGTCAGGAAGGCGATGGAGAGCAGCGTGACGACGGGCCAGTACATGACCGCGATCACCTCCGTGCTCCAGGGCACCAGCCGCACCACCGCGTCCGGGCCGACCACCATCAGCGGCAGCACGATGGCGCCGATCAGCAGGGCGGCGATGTAGAGGACGAAGGCGAGCAGACGGGTCTTGACGATGCCGCGGTGTCCGTCGAGCCCGTACATGACGGTGATGGTGTCGATGAAGACGTTGACGGCGCGCGAGCCCGACCAGAGGGCGAAGGCGAAGCCGAGGGAGATGAGGTCGGGGCGGCCGCGGCCGGTGACGTCGTCGAGCATCGGTTTGGCGATGTCGTTGACGCCCCGGTCGGACAGGATGGTGCCGACGGCCCGCAGGATGTTCTCCTCGATGCTGGCGACGGTCGTACCGCCCGACCAGCCGTCCACGTAGCCGAGGAGGCCCAGCAGGCCCAGGAAGAGCGGGGGCAGCGAGAGCAGGGTGAAGAACGCCGCCTCGGCGGCGAGTCCGAGGATCCGGTACTCGATGCACGAGTTCACGGTGTCTTTGAGCAGCAGCCACGCCATCTTGCGCTTCGAGACGTTGCGGTAGAGGGCGCGGGCCCGGTGGAGGCGTCCCGGAATCCGCTCGGGTGTTTCTTTCGCGTGCTGCACGTCCTTACGGTATCGGCATGGCAGCCACCACCCACACAGTCAGCAATCAGGCCCCTCCCCTCGTGGGCCACGACGTCTACGGCAGCGACCGGGTCCTGAGCGAGGGGGTCGAGCGGCACCTCGCGGACGCCGCGCCCGAACTCGCCGCGGAGGTAAGGGAAGAGCTCACGGGCCTCGGGCTCGCGGCCGGGTCCCGCCAGGCGCAGGACTGGGGGACGCAGGCGAACGAGAACCCGCCGAAGCTTCGGACGCACGACCGGTACGGCAACCGGATCGACGAGGTGGAGTTCCATCCCTCGTGGCACCGGCTGCTCGGGCACGCCGTGGGCACCGGGCTGACCGACGCGTGGGGGCGGCCCGCGGGGCATCTGCGGCGGGCGGCCGGGTTCTTCGTGTGGTCGCAGGCGGAGGCGGGGCACGGCTGCCCGGTCTCGATGACGCACGCGGCGGTACCGGCGCTGCGGACCGATCCGGAGCTGGCGGCCGAATGGGAGCCGCGGCTGACCTCGCACGTGTACGAGGAGGGCCTGCGGCCGGCCGGGCAGAAGGCCGGGGTGCTCTTCGGGATGGGCATGACGGAGAAGCAGGGCGGCAGCGACGTCCGGGCGAACACGACGTCGGCGGTGCCGCTGGACGCCTCGGGCGAATACCTGCTGACGGGGCACAAGTGGTTCTGTTCGGCGCCGATGTGCGACGGGTTCCTGGTCCTGGCGCAGGCGCCGGGCGGGCTGACCTGTTTCCTGGTGCCGCGGGTGCTGCCGGACGGGTCGCGCAACGTCTTCGCGATCCAGCGGCTGAAGGACAAGCTGGGCAACCGGTCGAACGCGTCGAGCGAGGTGGAGTTCGACGGGACGTGGGCGCGGCGGGTGGGCGAGGAGGGCCGGGGGGTGCGGACCATCATCGAGATGGTCGCGGCGACCCGGCTGGACTGCGTGATCGGTTCGGCCTCGCTGATGCGGCAGGCGCTGACGCAGGCCGCTCACCATGCGGAGCACCGCTCTGCTTTCGGAGCACCGCTCATCGACCAGCCCCTGATGCGCAACGTGCTCGCCGACCTCGCCCTGGAGTCGGAGGCCGCCACCACCCTCACGCTCCGCCTCGCGGCCGCGTACGACGCCGTCCAGAGCACGGGCAACGAGCAGGAGCGGGCCTTCCTGCGCATCGCGGTGCCCGCCGCGAAGTACTGGGTGACCAAGCGCTGTACGCCGATGGTGGCGGAGGCACTGGAGTGTCTGGGCGGAAACGGCTACGTCGAGGAGTCCGGGATGCCCCGGCTGCTGCGCGAGTCCCCGCTGAACTCCATCTGGGAGGGCTCGGGCAACGTCCAGGCCCTCGACGTGCTGCGCGCCCTGCAGCGCGAGCCGCAGGCCCTGAACGCCTTCCTCCAGGAGGTCGGGCTGGCGCGCGGCGCCGACCACCGGCTGGATTCGGCCATCAAGAACCTGCTGACCGAGCTCGCGGACCTGGAGGGCATCGAGGCGCGCGCCCGGCGGGTCGTGGAGCGGATGGCCTTGGTACTGCAGGGATCCCTGCTGGTGCGCTGGGCCCCGCCGGAGGTCGCCGACGCCTTCTGCGCCTCACGCCTGGGCGGAGACTGGGGTGCGGCCTTCGGCACGTTGCCGCACACTCTGGATCTGGGATCCGTGGTGGAACGGGCCCGGATCGCGGGCTGAGAGAGGGCCCCAACCCTCCGCTCGCCGCCTGAAGGAAGGCCCCAACCTTCCGCACAGAACCGCCCGGCCGACATCCGGGCCCGTTGACCTGGAACAGGGATGGCGCCGCGCCGACTCGGCACCACCCCTGATCCGAGAAGCCCCGAGGAAGGAGCTGTCACGTCGCTCGGCGACGTCCGCACAGTTTCGATCGGGCGACCGGGACTTGGCGAGAGTTGCAAGACGTTGCAACCTTTGACTCGGAACCGCCCTCCGGGCGTATCCGGTCCGCGCCTGGAAGCGGCGCGCACCGGACGGCCCGGCCGGGCGGGATCCGTCGTACGTCTGTTCCACACGGGGAGGTTCCGGTGGCCCACACCACAGGCAGCGCGGTCGATGCGGCACGCATCTCGGCCATGGACGCGCGGGAGGCCGCGCGTCTGCTCAAGGGGGTACGGGCGGCGGCGCTGGCCGGGGACCGGCCGCCGGCCGCGCCGCGCCCGGAGATCGCCGAGTCCTGGCGCCGGATGATGGCGGGCGGCGTCCACCCGGACCGCGACAGCCGTTCGCGGATGCTGTCGCTCTCCGAGACCGAGGAGCGGCGCCAGACCTCTCCGCTACGGGACCTGCTGCCCGTCCTGCGCGAAGGGCTGCTGCCCTCGCTGGACGAGGCCCTGCACATCATGGTCGTCGCCGACGCCGACGGGCGGCTGCTGTGGCGGGAGGGCCACTCCTCGATCCTGCGCAACGCGGACCGGCTCGGCTTCGGCGTGGGCGCCCACTGGGACGAGTCCGTGGTCGGCACCAACGGGGTCGGCACCGCTTTGGTGGCTCGCAGACCGGTCCAGGTGTTCTCGGCGGAGCACTTCGTCTCCAGCCACCACGACTGGACCTGCGCCGGAGCCCCCGTACGGGACCCGCGCGACGGCTCGCTGCTCGGGGTCCTCGACGTCAGCGGGCCGCTGGCCACCATGCACCCGGCGACCCTGGCGTGGGTGAGCTCGGTGGCCCGGCTCGCGGAGCGGGAGCTGCGGGTACGCCACCTCGAGTCGCTGGAACGGCTGCGGTCGGTGGCGGCCCCGGTGCTGGCCCGGGTGCCGGGGCGGGCGCTGGCCGTGGACGGCAACGGGTGGACGGCGGCCGTCACGGGGCTCGCACCGGTCGAGCGGATCCCGCTGCCGAAGTCCTTCGGGCCCGGCCGGGTGTGGGTGCCGCAGCTCGGCGACTGCCTGGTGGAGCCGCTGCCGGGCGGCTGGCTGGTGCACGTCACGGAGGCCCGTACGGGCGCCGGGGCGGCCGCCCGCGTCGTCCTCGACCTCAGCCGGCCGGGCGCCTGGCGGGCCACTGTCTACGGGGCCGCGGGGAGCTGGTCGCAGGAGCTGAGCCCGCGCCACGCGGAGCTGCTGTTCCTGCTGGCGGAGTCCCCCCGGGGGCGCTCGGCGGCGGAACTCTCGCAGGAGCTGTTCGGGGACCCGACGCGCACGGTGACGGTCCGCGCGGAGATCTCCCGGGTCCGCCGCAACCTCGGCGGCGTGCTCGCCCACCGCCCGTACCGCTTCGCGCAGGACGTGGAGGTGGAGCTGATCCGCCCCGCGAACCCGGCCGCGCTGCTGCCGCACTCCACGGCTCCTGCGGTGATCAGCGCCCGGATGGGCCCGACCGGGACCGGCATGATTCCCTGAAGCCCATGAGCACCATCACACTGACCACCTGGTCCCTGGAAATGACCGCACCGTCCGATCTCGTCCCGGCGGCCGTCCCGGGCCCGGAGATCCGCATCGTCCGGTCGGAGGTCCCCTCCCCCGAGTTCAGCCGGTTCCTCTACGCCTCGGTGGGCGGTGACATCCACTGGACGGACCGCCTCGCGCTGACCCGCGCGCAGTGGGTGGAGCAGCTGGGCCGTCCCGGCGTGGAGACGTGGGTGGCGTACGACCGGGGCACCCCCGCGGGGTACGTGGAACTCGACCCGCAGCCCGACGGTGTGGTGGAGATCATGTACTTCGGCCTGATCCCCGATTTCCGGGGGCGGCGCATCGGCGGCCACCTGCTGACCGTGGGCATCGAGCGGGCCTGGTCCCTGGCCGAGCGCTGGCCGGAGCTGGCCCCGACGCGGCGCGTCTGGCTGCACACGTGCAGCGACGACGGCCCGACCGCCATGGCGAACTACCTCCGCCGCGGCTTCAAGGTCTTCAAGGAGGAGACCGAGGAGAAGGTGCCGGCCCCCACCCCCGGCCCCTGGCCCGGCGCGTAGCCTCTCGCGGGGGCATGCCCTGCGGGGCCCGTCCCCTACCCGCCCTTCCACCGTTCCCCGGGCGCTGCCCGGACCCCGCGCCTCAAACGCCGGCGGGGCTGGAGTTCCCGCCCGTAGGCGCACGTGCGCGCCGGACGCCGGCCAAATCCAGCCCCGCCGGCGTTTGGGGGCGCGGGGCCTGGGGCGGAGCCCCAGGAAGCGGCGCCGCACACGGACACGGGCATGTGGCTGCAGGCCCCCCGAGGGGCTCCTGAGGTGACTCCCGTCACGGCAATCTTGCGATGCGAGACGAGTTCGTCCGGATTGTGGACAGTAGTGGACTCCTCCAATCGCCACATGCCACGCTTCCCCCCATGAACGGAGCTGGAATTGCCTTGGTGAGTCGGCGGCACGTCGACCTCGGCCGCATGTCCAGCGCCATCTGTCCGGCGCGCTGACGCACAGCACCGCCGCGACAGCGCCCCGCACCGACGTCGCCGCGGAAGCGAACACACCGCCCGTCGTCAGCCCACACCGCAGTCCCCTGTAGGCCGTTCGTCGCCCCAAAAAGGCGACGAAACAGCCACATCCGCTCCACGCGCGCCAGGGGTCACGCCGCCGCTCCCCCTGCCCCTGCCTCGAGCCGCCGAAGAAGGACGTACCGCCATGGCCGCCACCCCCGATACGACCGCAGCCGCCGCACCCGCCGCCGCCGCGCGCCGCAAGACCGGCCGTCACCGCGGTGAGGGCCAGTGGGCCGTCGGCCACCACACGCCCCTCAACGGCAACGAGCAGTTCAAGAAGGACGACGACGGTCTCAATGTGCGGGCGCGCATCGAGAACATCTACTCCAAGGCGGGCTTCGACTCGATCGACCCCAACGACCTGCGCGGCCGTATGCGCTGGTGGGGCCTCTACACCCAGCGCAAGCCCGGGATCGACGGCGGCAAGACCGCGATCCTGGAGCCGGAGGAGCTGGACGACAAGTACTTCATGCTGCGCGTCCGCATCGACGGCGGCCGGCTGACCACCGAGCAGCTGCGCGTCATCGGCGAGATCTCCGAGGAGTTCGCCCGCGGCACCGCCGACCTCACGGACCGGCAGAACGTGCAGTACCACTGGATCCGCATCGAGGACGTCCCGGAGATCTGGCGCCGTCTGGAGGCCGTCGGCCTCTCGACCACCGAGGCCTGCGGTGACACCCCCCGCGTGATCCTGGGCTCGCCCGTCGCCGGCATCGCGCTGGACGAGATCATCGACGGCACCCCCGCCATCGATGAGATCTACGCCCGCATCGTGGGCAACCCCGCCTTCTCGAACCTGCCCCGCAAGTTCAAGTCCGCGATCTCCGGCTCGCCGCTGCTCGACGTGGCGCACGAGATCAACGACATCGCCTTCGTGGGCGTGAACCACCCCGAGCACGGCCCCGGCTTCGACGTCTGGGTCGGCGGCGGCCTCTCCACCAACCCGAAGCTGGGTGTGCGCCTGGGCACCTGGGTCTCGCTCGACGAGGTCCCGGACATCTACGAAGGCGTCATCTCGATCTTCCGCGACTACGGCTACCGCCGGCTGCGCACCCGCGCCCGCCTGAAGTTCCTCGTCGCCGACTGGGGCCCGGCCAAGTTCCGCCAGGTCCTGGAGGACGAGTACCTGAAGCGCAAGCTGACCGACGGCCCCGCGCCCGAGCAGCCCAGCGGCCAGTGGCGCGACCACGTCGGCGTGCACCAGCAGCAGGACGGCAAGTTCTACGTCGGCTTCGCGCCCCGCGTGGGCCGCGTCGACGGCGCCACCCTGACGAAGATCGCCGCCGTCGCCGAGCAGCACGGCTCCGGCCGGCTGCGCACCACCGCCGAGCAGAAGATGATCGTGCTCGACATCGAGGCCGGCCAGGTCGACTCGGTCGTCGCGGCCCTGGAGGCGCTGGACCTGCGGGTCAACCCGTCCCCGTTCCGCCGCGGCACGATGGCCTGCACCGGCATCGAGTTCTGCAAGCTGGCCATCGTCGAGACGAAGGCGCGCGGCGCCTCGCTGATCGACGAACTGGAGCGCCGCCTGCCGGAGTTCGCCGAGCCGCTCACCATCAACATCAACGGCTGCCCGAACGCCTGCGCCCGTATCCAGGTCGCGGACATCGGTCTCAAGGGCCAGCTGGTCCTGGACGACGAGGGCAACCAGGTCGAGGGCTACCAGGTCCACCTGGGCGGCGCACTCGGACTCGAGGCCGGATTCGGCCGCAAGGTCCGCGGTCTCAAGGTCACCTCGGCCGGTCTGCCGGACTACGTCGAGCGGGTCGTCTCGCGCTTCGAGGACCAGCGCGAGGACGGCGAGCGCTTCGCGGCCTGGGTCGGCCGTGCCAAGGACGAGGACCTGTCGTGAGCGAGCGCGCCGCACCGTTCTACTGCCCGTACTGCGGCGACGAGGACCTGTTCCCGAACGAAACGGGCCACGGCGCCTGGGAATGCAGGGCCTGCAATCGAGCCTTCCAGCTGAAGTACCTCGGGCTGCTGGCCCGGGGTGTTCAGTCCAATGACGCTGGAGGGGACGAGATATGACCACGATTCAGGACGCGAGTCTCAAAACCCTGGCCGAGCAGGCGGGCCGGGACCTGGAAGAGGCCTCCGCACTGGAGATCCTCACCTGGGCGGCCGAGACCTTCGGCAAGAAGTTCGCCGTGACCTCCTCCATGGAGGACGCGGTCGTCGCCCACCTCGCCTCCCGCGCCTTCCCCGGCGTGGACGTGGTCTTCCTCGACACGGGCTACCACTTCGAGGAGACCATCGGCACGCGTGACGCGGTCGAGGCCGTGATGGACGTCAACGTCATCACGCTCACCCCGCGTCGGACGGTGGCCGAGCAGGACGCCGAGTACGGTCCCAAGCTGCACGACCGCGACCCCGACCTGTGCTGCTCGCTGCGCAAGGTCAAGCCGCTCGAAGAGGGCCTGACCGCGTACGACGCCTGGGCGACGGGCCTGCGCCGCGACGAGTCCCCGACCCGGGCGAACACCCCGGTGGTCGGCTGGGACGAGAAGCGGCAGAAGGTCAAGGTCTCGCCGATCGCCCGCTGGACCCAGGACGACGTGGACGCGTACGTCCTGGAGCACGGTGTGCTCACCAACCCGCTGCTGATGGACGGTTACGCCTCCGTCGGCTGCGCCCCCTGCACCCGCCGGGTGGCGGAGGGCGAGGACGCCCGCGCCGGCCGCTGGGCCGGGCGCGGCAAGACCGAGTGCGGACTGCACGGTTGATGACGACCGCCAGCACGCCGACCAGCACCGCCACCGGCAAGGCCGCGGGCACGACCGACGCACGTACAGAACCGACGGAGACGAACCAGATGAGCGTGAGCGACCAGGGCGCCACCGTGTGGCTGACCGGGCTGCCGAGCGCGGGCAAGACCACCATCGCCTACGCGCTGGCCGAGCGGCTGCGCGCCGAGGGCCACCGCGTGGAGGTCCTCGACGGCGACGAGATCCGCGAGTTCCTCTCCGCCGGTCTCGGCTTCAGCCGCGAGGACCGGCACACCAACGTGCAGCGGATCGGCTTCGTCGCCGAACTCCTCGCGTCCAACGGCGTGAAGGCGCTCGTCCCGGTGATCGCGCCCTTCGCGGACAGCCGCGAGGCCGTCCGCAAGCGGCACGCCGCCGAGGGCGCCTCGTACCTGGAGGTCCACGTGGCCACCCCGGTCGAGGTCTGCTCCGAGCGTGACGTGAAGGGCCTGTACGCCAAGCAGGCGGCGGGCGAGATCTCCGGTCTGACCGGGGTCGACGACCCGTACGAGGCACCGGAGTCCCCGGACCTCCGTATCGAGTCGCACACGCAGTCCGTACAGGAGTCGGCTTCGGCCCTGCACGCACTGCTCACCGAGAGGGGTCTGGCATGACCGCCACCGTCGCACACGTCCACGAAGGGACGGACGCGCCCTACGCGCTGTCGCACCTCGACGCCCTCGAGTCGGAGGCCGTGCACATCTTCCGCGAGGTGGCGGGCGAGTTCGAGAAGCCGGTGATCCTCTTCTCCGGCGGCAAGGACTCCATCGTCATGCTGCACCTGGCGCTGAAGGCGTTCGCGCCGGCGCCGGTGCCGTTCACCCTGCTCCACGTGGACACCGGCCACAACTTCCCCGAGGTCCTGGAGTACCGGGACCGCGCGGTCGCCAAGCACGGCCTGCGCCTGCACGTGGCCTCCGTCCAGGAGTACATCGACGCCGGCAAGCTCCGCGAGCGCCCCGACGGCGTCCGCAACCCGCTGCAGACCGTCCCCCTCACGGAGGCGATCCAGCAGCTCAAGTTCGACGCCGTCTTCGGCGGCGGCCGCCGCGACGAGGAGAAGGCCCGCGCCAAGGAGCGCGTCTTCTCCCTGCGCGACGAGTTCTCCCAGTGGGACCCGCGCCGCCAGCGCCCCGAGCTGTGGCAGCTCTACAACGGCCGCCACGCGCCGGGCGAGCACGTGCGCGTCTTCCCGCTGTCCAACTGGACCGAGCTGGACGTGTGGCAGTACATCGCCCGCGAGAAGATCGAACTGCCGGAGATCTACTTCGCCCACGAGCGCGAGGTCTTCCAGCGCAACGGCATGTGGCTTACGGCCGGTGAGTGGGGCGGCGCCAAGGACGGCGAGACCACCGAGACCCGCCTGATCCGCTACCGCACCGTCGGTGACATGTCCTGCACCGGTGCCGTCGACTCCGACGCCACCACGCTGGACGCCGTGATCACCGAAATCGCCGCCTCCCGGCTCACCGAGCGGGGCGCGACCCGCGCCGACGACAAGCTGTCCGAGGCCGCGATGGAAGACCGCAAGCGCGAAGGGTACTTCTAACCATGACCTCCACCACCGATCAGTTCGCCGGCTTGGTCGACCCGTCAGTGACCACGCTGCTGCGATTCGCGACCGCGGGCTCCGTCGACGACGGCAAGTCCACCCTGGTCGGCCGTCTCCTGCACGACTCCAAGTCGGTCCTCACGGACCAGCTGGAAGCCGTGGAGCGGGTCTCGGCCAGCCGTGGTCAGGACACCCCCGACCTGGCGCTGCTCACCGACGGCCTGCGGGCCGAGCGGGAGCAGGGCATCACCATCGACGTGGCCTACCGCTACTTCGCGACCGCCCGGCGCCGGTTCATCCTGGCCGACACCCCCGGGCACGTGCAGTACACCCGGAACATGGTCACCGGCGCCTCCACCGCCGACCTCGCCGTGGTGCTGGTCGACGCCCGCAACGGCGTGATCGAGCAGACCCGGCGGCACGCCGCCGTCGCGGCCCTGCTGCGGGTCCCCCACGTGGTCCTCGCCGTCAACAAGATGGACCTGGTGGGCTACGAGGAGGCGGTCTTCGCATCGATCGCCGAGGAGTTCACCGCGTACGCCACGGGCCTCGGCGTCCCGGAGATCACCGCGATCCCGATCTCCGCCCTGGCCGGCGACAACGTGGTCGAGCCCTCCGCGAACATGGACTGGTACGGCGGCCCCACGGTGCTGGAGCACCTGGAGACCGTCCCGGTCAGCCACGACCTCACCGCCTGCCCGGCGCGTTTCCCGGTGCAGTACGTGATCCGTCCGCAGACCGCCGAGCACCCGGACTACCGGGGCTACGCGGGCCAGATCGCCTCCGGCGTGCTGCGGGTCGGCGAGGCCGTCACCGTGCTGCCGTCGGGCCGCACCTCGGTCATCGAGGGCATCGACGCGCTCGGTGAGAGCGTCGACATCGCGTGGGCCCCGCAGTCGGTGACCCTGCGGCTGAAGGACGACATCGACATCTCGCGCGGCGACCTGATCGCGCCGTCGTCGAGCTCCCCCGCCACCACGCAGGACGTCGTGGCGACGGTCTGCCACGTGGCGGACCAGCCCCTCGCCGTGGGCGCCCGGGTGCTGATCAAGCACACCACGCGCACGGTGAAGGCGATCGTCAAGGAGATCCCCTCGCGGCTGACCCTGGACGACCTGTCCCAGCACCCGAACCCCGGGCAGCTGGTGGCCAACGACATCGGCCGGGTCGTCGTCCGTACCGCCGAGCCGCTCGCGCTCGACGCGTACGCCGACTCGCGCCGCACCGGCTCCTTCCTCTTGATCGACCCCGCGGACGGGACGACTCTGGCGGCCGGCATGGTCGGCGAATCCTTCGCCTCCACCGCCGAGACCACCGTCCAGGCCGATGAGGAAGGGTGGGACTTCTGATCATGCTTGCCGATATCTACTCCACCTTCGCGAAGGAGGGCGGCCGTGTAGGCAGCGGCTCCCTCGGCAGCGGCCAGGGAGGTGTGGGGCGATGTGCGTGATGACGTACGCGCACCGCATGCGCGCCCACACCCCCCACGAGCCGTACCTGCCCTTGCTCAGCAAACGAAGACGTGCGTCCTGACGGACGCTACGAGAGGAAGCCCTCCCGTGCCTGCCATCGGTAACTCCGCCAAGACCCTGCGCCGCTCCGTCGTCGCCGCTGCCGCCCTCCCGCTCCTGATCGGCGCGCTCGCCTCGTGCGGCTACGGTTCCGAGGCCAAGAAGGACGACGCTCCGAAGGCGAACGTCGCCGCCGACGCCGGCAAGAAGCTGTCGGCCTCCGAGGTCCGCAT
>NZ_JBHWMB010000122.1:0-7454 GCF_042730015.1 Streptomyces sp. NPDC059957
CTGGAACTCACCAACGTGATCACCGCCGTCGACCCCGCGCTCGTCCTGCCCTGCCTCGGCAACGGGGACGACCTCGCCGAAGCCGGACTCGCCGCGGCCGCCACCGACCAGCGGACCGTCGGGGACACCTGGGCCCGCCAGCTCGAATACGCGCCGGTCCTCGCCATCGCCGACAGCGGAGAGGCCGACGACGAGGACCGCGCCCTGCTCGCCCAACTGCACCCGACGGCCCGCCGCGTGCCCACCGGCTCCAGCGCACTCACCCGCCTGGCGTTCGCCGGCTTCGACGTGGAGAGCGCCGCCGCGGCGCAGCACCCCGCCTGCGCGCTGCTCCCCCAGGAAGCCGACGAGGCCGGAGTCGCCACGCTCGTCTGGCGGCGCCGCCGGCCGTTCCACCCCGAGCGGCTCTACCAGGCGCTGGAGGACCTGAGCTGCGCCGCGACCCGCAGCCGCGGCCGGTTCTGGCTCGCCGACCGCCCCGACACCCTCCTCGCCTGGGACGCCGCCGGCGGCGCGCTGTGCGTGGAGAGCGCCGGCCCCTGGCTGGCCTCGCTCCCCGACGCCGCCTGGGACCTGGTCCCCGCCATGCGCCGGGCCGCGGCCTCACTCGACTGGGATCCCGAGCACGGCGACTGCTGCCAGCACCTGGTCTTCACCTCACCGGGGCTGGACCGGGACGGCATCGAACAGCTCCTGGACTCCTGCCTCCTGACCGAGGCCGAGTACGCCGCCGGGCGGGAGGGCTGGAAGCAACTCCCCGCCGCCTTCGGGCCGTTGCTCGACCACGCCTCCTGAGGCCGCGGACCGGCCGAAGCCTCCGGCCGACCGGGGGACGGCACGGTCGGCGGCCTGCGGGTACATCGTGCGGCAGTTCCCCAGGAGGGGGTATCCCCAGATCCGCGCCTCCGTCGCGATGGCGCGCGCCGTGCATGCGGGGCGTAGGTTCGCCGCGCCCTCCCCGCCCTCCCCGCCCTCGGTGCGGATCGGGTCGGCCGGACAGCCGAGTACGGCCGAACGGGCGAATGACGCTGACGGCTCGACAGATGACATAGAGTCACAGTTATGGCAATTGTGGTGAATTGTCGGATTGTGGGTTGTACTGGACGCCGGCAACACCGTCCAGGAACTGGAGCGTTACGTGGCATCCACCACCCTCACCGTCTGGAAGTTCCCCACCCCCGACGGGGCCCGGCAGGCGGAGTCCGCCCTGCTCGCCCTGCAGAAGGAACAGCTCATACAGGTGCACGACGCCGCGGTCGTCACCTGGCACGAAGACGCGAAGAAGCCGAAGACCCAGCAGCTGAACAGCCTCACGGGAGCCGGCGCGCTGTCCGGCACCTTCTGGGGGATGCTCTTCGGGCTCCTGTTCTTCGTCCCGCTGCTCGGCGCCGCCGTGGGCGCCGCAGCCGGGGCCATCGGTGGATCGCTGTCCGACGTCGGCATCGACGACCAGTTCATCGACGAGGTGAAGTCCGAGGTGAAGCCCGGCACTTCCGCCCTGTTCCTGCTCTCCTCCGACGCCGTGGTCGAGCGGGTCCGGGGCGCCTTCCCCGGCGGGCAGGCGCAGCTGGTCCGCTCCAACCTCTCCGGCACGCAGGAGCAGCAGCTCCGCGAGGTCTTCGCCGCCTGAGAACCACCCGTCGAACGACCGGGGTGTCCAAGGCGGCCTCGGCCGCCGCCTCCGTCCAGTCGCAGGCCGCCGACGCGGTCGACTCGGCCACGGGGGCCGCGAAGAAGAAGCTGGACGAGGTCAAGGACGGGACCGCGCGCAGCACCCACAAGCTCTCGGGCGAGGTGCGCGCCGGCGTCGGCACCGCGCTCAGGTACTGATGGCTCCAGGACCGGCCGGCGCCGGCAAGGGCGGGAGGGCCGGATCGGACAGCCAGGCCGTGAACAGGTCGTCGAGCGGTTCGAGCGCGTAGCGGGACGCGTGCGCGGTGAAGCCGGCCGTGGTGACCACGCCGTGGCGGTGCACGGTGGCCCACTCCCGCAGCATGCGGAAGAACGGGCCGTCGCCCAGCGCGCAGCGGATCGCGTGCACGGCGAGGCCGCCGCGCTGGTAGAGGCGGTCGTCGAACATCAGCTTGCGTCCCGGGTCGGCCAGCAGGAGGTCCTGCGGCTGCCCGGACAGCAGGCGGTGTGCGGCGGCCGCCAGTTCGTGCGCGGTGCGGCCGCCGGAGCGCTCCGACCAGAGCCATTCCGCGTACTTCGCGAAGCCCTCGTTGAGCCAGATGTGCCGCCAGTCGGCGATGGTCACGCTGTTGCCGAACCACTGGTGCGCGAGCTCGTGTGCGATGAGCCGCTCGGAGCCGCGTACGCCGTCCACGTGGTTGGCGCCGAACAGGGAGAGCCCCTGGGCCTCCACCGGCACGTCCAGCTCCTCGTCGGCGACGACGACCGCGTACTCGCCGAAGGGGTAGGGGCCGAACAGCTCCTCGAACAGCGTCATCATGGCGGGCTGCCGCGCGAAGTCCCGGGAGAAGCGGGGCAGCAGGTGCGCCGGTACGTGGGCGCTCTGCGGGACGCCGCCGAGCCCGGGGTCGCCGAGCAGCACCGTCTGGTACATGCCGATGGACAGGCCGACCAGGTAGCTGGACGTCGGCGCGGGCTGCTCGTACACCCAGGTGGTGGTGGAGGCCCGGGTGGTCCGGGTGAGCAGCCGGCCGCCGGCCACGACGGTGTAGGCGGAGGGGGTGTTGACCGAGATCTGGTACGAGGCCTTGTCCGCGGGCCGGTCGTTGCACGGGTACCAGGAGGGCGCTCCGACGGGCTGGCTGGCCACCAGCGCGCCGTCGGTCAGTTCCTCCCAGCCGAGGCCGCCCCAGGGGCTGCGCACCGGGGTGGGGTTGCCCGCCCAGTGCACCTCCACGGTGAAGGCGGCGCCGGCGGGCAGCGGCTTGGGCGGCCGGATGCGGAGTTTGCCGCCCCGGTGGCTGTAGTGCGGAGCCCGGCCGTTGACGAGGACGCGGCCTATTTTGAACTCGGCCAGGTTGAGGTGGAACTCGGTGAGCGGTGCCCGCCCGGCGATGGCGCTGAGCCGGGCCGTCCCGGCGAGCCGGTTGGGGCCGGGACGGTACTCCAGAGCGAGTTCGTACCGGTGCACGCGGTAACGGGGGTCGCCGTTGGCCGGAAAGTACGGGTCCGATGCCGCTGTCTTCTGGCCGTTCACTGCCGCTTCCGCTCCCTGCGTTGTGCTCGTACGACGTGCTGGTGGTGCCGGGCCGGTCCGGTGGGACCCGCTCTTCAGGACCGCCACGCCTCGATCGGGTTGCCCAGCCAGCGGGTGTCGGCGGGAACGGATTCCCCGGCCATCACGAGGGAGGCCGGACCCAGTGTGCTGCGGGCCCCGACCGTGCTCCCGGGCAGGACGATTCCACCCGGGCCCAGGGTGGCGCCCTCACGGAGGACCACAGTATCCGTCCTCAAGATCCGGTCGTGGAAGAGGTGCGTCTGCAACACGCAGCCCCGGTTCACGCTGACCGCGTCACCCAGGGTGACCAGGTCGGTCTCGGGCAGCCAGTAGCTCTCGCACCACACGCCGCGGCCGATCCGGGCGCCGAGTCCGCGCAGCCACAGGGACAGCACCGGCGTGCCGGGCACCGAGCCGACCAGCCAGGGCACGGCCAGGACCTCGACGAAGGTGTCGGCCAGTTCGTTGCGCCACACGAAGCCGCTCCAGAGCGGGTGCTCGCCCACCCGGTGCCGGCCCACCAGCAGCCACTTCGCGGCCGTGGCGACCACGCACGCGGCCACCCCGGCGGCGAGCAGGACGGCTCCGGACAGCAGCGCGGTCCCCCACACGCCGGGCCCGTCCGCTCCGGCCAGCGCGCAGAACGCCGCCACGGTGACCACGGCCAGCGCGGTCGAGCAGAACACCGGGACGAGGCGGCACAGCTCCACCAGTCCGCGCGCCCACAGCAGCCGCGCGGGCGGATCGTAGGTCCGGCTCTGGTCGGCGTCGGCCGCCGACCTCGGCAGCCGGACGGGCGGCAGGCCCAGGTAGGAGCTGCCCTTCTTGGCCTTCTTCGGGGTGGCGGAGAGGACGCCGACCAGCCCGTCGTCCGGTACGGAGCGGCCCGGCGCGGTCATTCCGGAGTTGCCGAGGAAGGCCCGTCTGCCGATCTCGGAGTGGCCGATGCGCAGCCAGCCGCCGCCCAGCTCGTAGGGGGCGGTCAGGGTGTCGTCGGCGAGGAAGGCGCCCTCGCCGACGGTGGTGAGGCTCGGCAGCGCGAGCACGGTGGACACCTCGGCGCCCCGGCCGATCTTCATGCCGAGCAGCCGCAGCCACACCGGTGTGATCAATCCGGCGTACAGGGGGAAGAGGGTTTCCCGGGAGAGGTCCATCAGCTGGGTGACCGTCCAGGCCTGCCAGCCGATCCTGCTGTGCGTGGGGTGGACGCCCGTGCGCAGCCCGAGGCTGAGGAGGCGTACGGAGACCAGGAGCAGGGCCGCGTACGCGAACCCGAAGGCGAGCGCCCCCGGCACCACGGCGAGCAGCGCTCCGGCCAGGGCCCGGCCGAGTCCGGCATCGGCGGGCACGAAGCGGCCGGCCACGAGGAGGGCGGGCAGGGCGGCGAGCACGGGCAGGGAGGTGAGGCAGAAGCCGGCCGCACCGTAGGCGGCGCGCCAGGGCAGTCTGCGCGGCGGGCGCTCCTTGGGCCAGTTCCGCTTGGCCTTGCCGAGTTTGCCGGCGGGGGCTCCGGCCCAGCGCTGGCCGGTCGGGATCTGGCCGACGACGGCGGAGCCGGGGGCCACCTCGGCCCGCTTTCCGACGCGGGCGCCGGGGAAGAGGATGCTGCGGGTGCCGACCACGGCGCCCGCGCCGACCTTGACGGTGCCGATCTCCAGCCGGTCCCCGTCCAGCCAGTGGCCGGAGAGGTCCACCTCGGACTCCACGGCGCAGCCGCGGCCGAGTTTGAGCATGCCGGTGACGGGCGGCAGCGAGTGCAGGTCCACCTCGGGGCCGATCTTGGCGCCGAGGGCCCGCGCGTAGCGCTCCAGCCAGGAGCCGGTGAGCGAGGTGGCGCCGGAGTACTCGGCGAGCCGCTCGGCCGTCCACAGCCGCAGGTGAACGTTTCCGCCGCGCGGGTGGCGCCCCGCCTTGACCCCGCGCAGCAGCAGCCGGGCGCCGCCGGCGGCGATCGCGAGGCGGCCGGGCGGGCTGAAGAGCAGTGCGGCGCCGGCGGCGACGAGCCACCAGGAGGCGGCCGGCGCCCACGGATAGGCCCCGAACCAGTGCAGTACGTTGCCCAGGGCGAGCACCGCCACCGTCCAGCGCAGGCCGACCAGGGTGAAGAGCGGGAGCAGCAGCAGGGTCTGGACGACCTTGGTCCGCCGGGGCACGGGCGCGATGGTCCGTACCGCCCCGTCGTCCTGTGCGGACTTCTCCAGGTGCCGGGCCAGCTTGCGCAGGGTGGACTGCTGGTAGATGTCGAGGACGGCCGCGCTCGGGTAGCGGGTGCGCAGCCGGGTGGTGAGCTGGGCGGCGGCAAGGCTGCTGCCGCCGATCGCGAAGAAGTCGTCGGCGGCGCCGGTGACGGCCACGCCCAGGGTCTCGCTCCACTGCTCGGCGAGCCAGGCCTCGGTCCCGTAGAGCTGTTCGGTGGGGCCGCTGGTCTCCAGTTCCGGGAGCGGCCAGGGCAGTGCGCCCCGGTCCACCTTGCCGGAGGTCCGGGTGGGCAGCTCCTCGACGGGCGCGAGCAGCGGTACGAGCGCTGCGGGCAGCTCGGAGCGGAGCCGGGTCACGGCCGCCGCGTGGTCCCAGCCGTCCTGGGTGACCAGGTAGCCGACGAGGAGCTGGTTGCCGCTGCGTGCCGTGCGGACGGCTGCGGCGGCGCCGGCGACTCCGGGCAGGGCCTGGAGTGCGGCGTCCACCTCGCCCAGCTCGATGCGGCGGCCGCCGAGCTTGATCTGCTCGTCGCCGCGGCCCAGGAAGACCAGGCCCTCGGGTTCCGCGCGGACGAGGTCGCCGCTGCGGTAGGCGCGCTCCCAGCCGAGGGATTCCAGCGGGGCGTACTTCTCCGCGTCCTTCTCGGGGTCGAGGTAGCGGGCCAGGCCTACGCCGCCGATGACGAGCTGGCCGCTGCCGCCCATGGGAACCGGCTCGCCGGATTCGTCGACGACGGCCAGTTCCCAGCCGTTCAGCGGGAGGCCGATGCGGATCGGTTCCTCGCCGGTCAGGAGCGAGGCGCAGGCGACGACGGTGGCCTCGGTGGGGCCGTAGGTGTTCCAGACCTCGCGGCCCTCGGTGACCAGGCGCTGGGTGAGTTCGGGCGGGCAGGCCTCGCCGCCGAAGATCAGCAGCCGGACCTCGTTGAGGGCCTCGGGCTCCCACAGGGCGGCGAGGGTCGGCACCGTGGAGACCACGGTGATCTCCTGCTCGGCCAGCCAGGGGCCGAGGTCGGCGCCGCTGCGGACCTGGGAGCGGGGGACGGGGACGAGGCAGGCGCCGTAGCGCCAGGCCAGCCACATCTCCTCGCAGGAGGCGTCGAAGGCCACGGACAGTCCGGCCATGACCC
The DNA here is from genome assembly GCF_042730015.1 of Streptomyces sp. NPDC059957. Taxonomy (NCBI): domain Bacteria; kingdom Bacillati; phylum Actinomycetota; class Actinomycetes; order Kitasatosporales; family Streptomycetaceae; genus Streptomyces; species Streptomyces sp. NPDC059957. The sequence continues at coordinate 6,519 of NZ_JBHWMB010000122.1, forward strand.
GGTCGCCGGGGCCGATCGGCTCCTCGGTGAGGAAGAGCGCGGCCTCGGCGTCCACGAAGGCGGCGGCGCTGCGGTGGCTGACGGCCACGCCCTTGGGCTTGCCGGTGGAGCCGGAGGTGAAGATGATCCACGCGTCGTGTTCGGGGCCGGGGCGGGCCGCGGGGGCGGGGCGTGCGGCAGGGGCGGATGCGCCCGGGCCGGCGGCCTTGCCCGGCGCGGCGACCTCGATGCGCTGGCCGGCGCCCAGTACGGCCCGTACTCCGGCCTCGCCGAAGACCAGGTCGGCCCGCTCGTCCGGGTCCTCGGCGTCCACGGGCACGTAGGCGGCGCCCGCCGCGAGGACGGCCAGGATGCCCGCGTACAGCTCGTTGGTCCCGGACGGGACGCGTACGCCGACCCGGTCGCCGAGCCCCACTCCGGCAGCCGCGAGGGCCTGTCGGCGGCGCTCCACCTCGACGGCGAGCGCCCGGTAGGTCAGCCGGGTCGCCCCGTCGTCCAGGGCGAGCTCGTCGGGGTGGGCCCGTACGGAGGCCTCGAAGACGTCGACGAGGGTGCGGGTCGGGGCGGCGGGTCCGGCGGAGAACAGGGCCGATTTGCCGGGCTCGCAGGGCCCCGCCCCGGCGTCGGGCGCGGGGCCTTCGTCGAGGCCGGTCCCGTCGTCGAGCAGAGTGACTTCACCGTGCTCTGGTGTGGCTGCCATCGGCCCTCGCGTCGTGTTCCCGGAACCCTCCGGGTCGCCGGGCGGAGCCCGGGTCTGCCCAGGTTGTTCCGGTCCAGCGCCAAACAACCCGCCAGTCTAGTGCGACATCAAGGAATTTCCGTTTCAAGCCTTGCGCATGGCCGGGAAGGAGCGGTAAAAGCAGCGTGGCACCGGGAGGCGAAAACGCACCCTCTCCTTTTTTCCTTTCGCGTACCACCACTCTCCCGCTCCTCCGC
>NZ_JBHWMB010000122.1:7464-15475 GCF_042730015.1 Streptomyces sp. NPDC059957
TCTGGCAGGACGGAAAGGAGGGAGGAAGGCACACCCCCCACCCCCCAACCCCCCCCCCCCCCCCCCCCGCGCCTGGTGGGCGGAAGCCCGGCCTCAGCGGCTCGCGAGGAGTTCGAGCGTGTCGATGACCCGGTTCGAGAAGCCCCACTCGTTGTCGTACCAGGCGACGACCTTGATGTGGCGGCCTTCGACGCGGGTGAGCTGCGAGTCGAAGATCGACGAGGCGGGGTTGCCCGTGATGTCGGAGGACACGAGCGGGTCGTCCGAGTACTCCAGCACTCCGGCGAGCGGCCCTTCGGCGGCGGCGCGGTAGGCGGCCAGGACGTCCTCGCGGGTCACGTCGCGGGCGACGGTGGTGTTCAGCTCGACGATGGACCCCACCGGAACGGGGACGCGGATCGAGTCGCCGGAGAGCTTGCCGTCCAGGTTCGGCAGGACCAGGCCGATGGCCTTGGCGGCGCCCGTCGTGGTCGGCACGATGTTCACGGCGGCGGCGCGGGCGCGCCGGGGGTCGCGGTGCGGACCGTCCTGCAGGTTCTGCTCCTGCGTGTAGGCGTGCACCGTGGTCATGAACCCGTGCTCGATGCCCGCGAGTTCGTCGAGTACGGCGGCCAGCGGCGCGAGCGCGTTGGTCGTGCACGAGGCGTTGGAGACGATCGTGTGCAGGGCCGGGTCGTAGGAGTCGCTGTTCACGCCGTACGCGAGCGTGATGTCGGCACCGTCCGCCGGGGCGCTGACGAGCACCCTCTTGGCTCCCGCGTCGATGTGCGCGCGGGCGGCCTTGGCGGTGGCGAAGCGGCCGGTGGCCTCCAGCACGATGTCCACGCCGAGCTCGGCCCAGGGCAGCTGCGCCGGCTCGCGTTCGGCGAGCACCTTGATGCGGCGGCCGTCGACGACGAGGACGTCCCCGTCCACGGTCACCGGCCGGCCGAGGCGGCCGGAGGTGGTGTCGTAGGCGAGCAGCCGCGCGAGGGTGGCGGGCTCGGTGAGGTCGTTGACCGCGACGACCTCGAGCTTGCTGTCGCGCTCGAGCAGTGCGCGGAGCACGTTGCGTCCGATGCGGCCGAATCCGTTGATGGCGATGCGAGTCATGGTGTCTCCCTGTTCCCTGTCCCTTGGGTTCGTCACCAGATTCGCGGGTTGGGGGCGCCTGCGACAGCGGCGCGATCGCCACGGTCCGCAAGGATCGCGCCACGTGTCGGCGGGGGCTCCGCCCGGCGGCGGCTCCGGGCCGTCCGATGGCAGCTCCACGCCGTCGCCGGGACTGGCGGCTCCACGCCGCCCCCGGTCACTCGCCGCGGGCGAAAGTGCGCCGGTACTCGCTCGGCGTGGTCCGCAGGATGTGCTGGAAGTGCAGCCGCAGGTTCGCGCCGGTGCCCAGGCCCACGTCCGCGGCGATCTGCTCCACGCTCCGCTCCGAGCGCTCCAGCAGTTCGCGGGCCATGTCGATGCGGGCGCGCATCACCCACTGCATCGGCGTGTACCCGGTGTCCTCGGCGAACCGCCGCGAGAACGTGCGCGGGGACACCGCCGCGTGCCGGGCGAGGGCCTCCAGGGTGAGGGGTTCGCCGAGCCGGTGCAGCGCCCACTCGCGGGTGGCGGCGAACCGCGGGCCGAGCGGCTCGGGCACGCTGCGCGGCACGTACTGCGCCTGGCCGCCGCTGCGGTAGGGGGCCGCGACGAGCCTGCGGGCCGTGTGGTTGGAGGCGGCCACCCCGAGATCGCTGCGCAGGACGTGCAGGCACAGGTCGATGCCCGAGGCGGCTCCGGCGGAAGTCAGCACGGAGCCCTCGTCGACGAACAGGACGTTCTCGTCGACCCGGACCAGCGGCCACTTCGCCGCGAGCGCCCGGGTGTAGTGCCAGTGCGTGGTGGCCCGTTTGCCGTCGAGCAGGCCGGTGGCGGCGAGCGCGAAGGCCCCCGTGGAGATGGCCGCGAGCCGCGCACCCCGTTCGTGGGCGGCGATCAGCGCGTCGACGACGGCGCGCGGCGGGTCCTCGCGGTCGGGGAACCGGTAGCCGGGGACGAAGACGGTGTCGGCCCAGGCGAGGGCTTCGAGGCCGTGGGCGACGGCGTACGACAGGCCGTCACCACCGGTCACGAGCCCCGGGGCCGCGCCGCACACCCGGACCTCGTACGGCATGCTCGCGCGGGTCGTGAACACCTGCGCGGGGATGCCGACGTCGAGGGGTTTGGCCCCTTCGAGGACGAGGACGGCGACGTGGTGGGGGCGGGAGGCTGGCACCGCGTCATGCTTCCGAAGGGGCGGGAGGCTTGTCAAGCATCACCGTTAGTAAACCTTCCGATTGAGATAACCACCTATCAGTTGGTCCAGACCTGTTGACGGCGGTCCTTCCGGAGGATTAGGTTCCCGGCCACGGAGCGCACACGAAGCGGATACGACGTCAACTCCCCACGCCCGCACGGTCGCAGGCCCCCCACCCACGGGCCCGCCGCCCCGTCCCCACGCGTCCCCGGCGGGCCGCACGCCCACGCTTCGCGCTCCACGCCGTCCCCCCATTCCCACTGGAGTCACTTCCTTGCGTACCCCAAACCGAACCCGCACACGGCTGGCCTGCGCCCTCGGCGCCACCCTGCTCGGCGCGGCCGCGGTGCTGACCTCACCCGGGGCGGCCTTCGGCGCCAACATCCTTTCGAACGGTGACTTCGAGTCCGGCACCACGGCCGGCTGGTCCTGTTCCGGCGGACTGGGCTCCGTGGTCGGCTCGCCGGTGCACGGCGGGAGCAAGGCCCTGGCCGGCGCGGCCAGTGCGAGCGACAACGCCAAGTGCGTCCAGACCGTCGCCGTACAGCCCAACACCAGCTACACGCTCTCCGCCTGGGTCCGCGGCAGCTACGTCTACCTCGGGGTCACCGGCGGCGCCTCCACCTGGACCCCCTCGGCCGCGGCCTACACCAAGCTGACCGTCGCCTTCACCACCGGCGCCTCCCAGACCAGCGCCGAGATCTACCTCAACGGCTGGTACGGGCAGGGTACTTACCACGCCGACGACATCACCCTGGACGGCCCCGGCGGCTCCGTCGACACCCAGGCGCCCACCGTGCCCGGCAGCCTCGCCTCCACCGGCAAGACCTCCACCACGGCCTCCCTGGCCTGGACCGCGTCCACCGACAACGTCGGCGTGAACGGCTACGACGTCTACCAGGGCGGGACCAAGGTCGCGACCTCCGCCACCACCAGCGCGACCGTCAGCGGCCTGACCCCCAGCACCGCCTACGCGTTCACCGTGCGTGCCCGCGACGCCGCCGGGAACACCTCGGCCGCCTCGAACACCGTCAACGTCACCACCGACACCGGGACCACGCCGCCGACCGGCTTCAAGCAGGCCGCTCCGTACCTCTACCTCGGCTGGGGCAACCCGCCGAGCGCGACCACGGTGATGAACGCGACCGGCACCAAGTGGTTCACCATGGCGTTCATCCTCTCCTCCGGCGGCTGCAACCCCTCGTGGGACGGGCAGCGCCCGCTGACCGGCGGCATCGACCAGAGCACCATCGCCTCGATCCGCGCGGCGGGCGGCGACATCGTGCCCTCCATCGGCGGCTGGCAGGGCAATAAGCTCGGCCCCAACTGCTCCAGCGCCGAGGCCCTGGCCGGTGCGTACCAGCAGGTCATCTCCGCGTACGGGCTCAAGGCCATCGACGTGGACATCGAGAACACCGACGAGTTCGAGAACGCCGTGGTCCAGGACCGCATCCTCGGCGCGCTCAAGATCGTCAAGCAGAACAATCCCGGCCTGAAGACCATCCTGACCTTCGGCACCTCCACCACGGGCCCGACCAGCTGGGGCAACCGCCTGATCGAGCAGTCCAAGGCCCTGAACGCCGGCATCGACGTCTTCACGATCATGCCGTTCGACTTCGGCAACGCCTCGACGGACATGTACGCCAGCACCGTCAGCGCGACCGAGGGCCTCAAGGCCAAGCTCAAGTCCACCTACGGCTGGGACGACGCGACCGCGTACTCCCACATCGGCATCTCGGGCATGAACGGCATCAGCGACACCCAGGAGACCACCACCGTCCAGAACTGGACCGACATCCGCAACTGGGCCAACTCCCACCACATCGCGCGCCTCGCCTTCTGGTCGGTGAACCGCGACCGCGGCTGCCCCGGCGGCGGCCTGCAGGAGACCTGCTCCGGCATCGCCCAGAGCGACTGGCAGTTCACCTCCATCACGGCCGGCTTCACCGGCTGACCGACCGTCCGACCCGTACGGGCGGGGGCCGTCGCGGAGTTCCGCGGTGCCCCCCGCTGCCCGTACGGGGTCAACGGGGTCAGGAACCGGTCGGGGCCTGCCCTTCGGCGCCGGCCCGGGCCCGGGCCCGTACGGCCTCCGGATATTTTTCGGTGAAGCGCAGGGCTCCGACGATGGTGAGGACCTGGATGATCCAGCCGGTCCACATGTTGTCCGGGTCGCGCAGCACGAGGTCGCCGTACGCCCCCACGACCGCGTTGATCAGGAAGGCCAGTCCCCAGACCCCGGTGATGACGTAGTTCGTCCGCTTGAAGACCGGCGTGTCCCAGAACTTCCGGTCGACCTGCTCCCGGGCGTACTGGAGGGTGAACGGCACCCCGGCCAGGATCGAACCGAGGGCGATGAGGAAGAGGGCGATGTTCGAGATCTCGCCCGCGTACGTCTCCAGCCAGCGGCGCGTGCCGTCGCCGGCGAAGGCCCCGACCACCGTCAGGACCGCGAAGAACACGACGTCGGCGAATTCCAGGATCTTCACGGAGGATCCCGGATGGAGCAGACGGCTTCCGACGACGAGGCAGACGGAGATGGCCAGGGCCAGCCCCACCGCCCATTCGAAGCGTCCGGGCCCCACCACGAAGGCGAAGACGATCCAGGGGGACAGCCCCACGAAGGGGCTCTCCAGCAGCTGCGCCACCTTGTTCGTGCCGTGGGCACCAGCCGTGTGCGCCATGGGTCAGCCTTCCTGCAGCGGCAGTTGTCCTTCCCCCTCCCAACGTACGCCGCCGCTCCCGGACCGCACCTGCCGTGGGCGGAGCCCCGGCGAGGTGCGTGCCGGAGGGGGCCGTGCCACGCTGGCTGAACCCTGCGTACCGCCGGGTACACGCGACCGGGTGACATCTCCGGAGCCGGCCGCCCGGACGAACGGGGCCCGCCGTGCCACGAGGAACGCACCCCCTCCGGTCCCTGCGGCGGCGCGTGACCGCCGGATGCGCGGCCCTCCTGCTCGTGGTCCTGACCGCGGGCACGGCCGCCGGGGCGACGCCGCCTACGCCCGCGCCCTCCGACTCCGGTGGCTCCGGTGGCTCCGGTGGCTCCGGTGGCTCCGACATCACGGGCGCCGACACCACGGGCTCCGACCCGCTCGACCCCCGGATCACGGAGATCATGCGGAAGCCGGGGTACCGCAACGCCCAGTGGGGTCTCCTCCAGGTCGACCCGGACACCGGGCGGACCGTCCACAGCCGGTTCCCCGACCAGCTCTTCATCCCCGGGTCCACGGCCAAGCTCTTCAGCGTCTCCGGCGCCTGGCACGCCCTCGGCGGCGACCACCGCTTCGTGACCCCGGTCTACGCGGTCGGCGAGCGCCGCGGCGCGACCCTGACCGGCGATCTCGCCCTGGTCGCCCAAGGCGATCTGACCATGGGCGGCAGGACCCGCCCCGACGGTACGGTCGCCTTCACCGACCTCGACCACACCTACGCCGACGACGTCCCCGGTGCCACGCTCACCCCGCAGAACCCGCTCGCCGGCATCGACCTCCTCGCGCGCCAGGTGCGCGACTCCGGCATCACCCGGGTCGTGGGGAACGTGATCGTCGACGACCGGCTCTTCGAGCCCGAGCCCGTCCTGATCCCCATGCCGACCCCGCTGATCGTCAACGACAACCTCATCGACCTGACGACCACCCCGGGGGACCGCGCCGACGCGCCCGCCCGGCTGGACTGGCGGCCGAAGGTCGCCCCGTACCGGGTCACCTCGACGGTGAAGACCGTGGCGGCGGGCAAGCCGACGGCCGTCACGGTCACGGCCTCGGACAACGGCACCCGGATCCGGCTGTCCGGCACGATCGCGGCGGGCGCCGCACCGGTGCTGAAGGTCTCCCCCATCGCCGACCCGGCCGCCTTCGGCCGGACCGCGCTGATCGAGGCCCTGGAACGGGCCGGAGTCGACGTGACCGCGGACCCGGCGGGCGGGAACCCGGTGGACCGGCTGCCCGCCGGCTACGAGGGGCGGGCGCGGGTTGCCGCGTACACCTCGCCGCCCTTCACCGAGTACGCCGAGCTCATCCTCAAGGTCAGCCACAACCTGGGCGCCAACCTCGGCATGTGCCTGATGGCGGTCACCACCGGCAGCCGCGCCTGCATGGACGGATTCCCGGTCCTTGCCTCCTTCCTCGACAAGGCCGAGGTGGACCGCGCCCAGGTGCAGCTCCTGGACGGGCGGGGCGGCAACCCCGTCGACCGGTCCACGCCGCAGGCGGAGATCCAGATGCTGACGTACTGGCTGCGCTCCCCCGAAGCGCGCCGCTTCCGCGAGGCCCTGCCGATCCTCGGAGTCGACGGGCTGCTGGCCGAGAACTGCCGCGACTGCCCGGCTCGCGGGAAGGTGTTCGCCAAGACCGGTGCCGCCGTCGGGCTGGACGCCCTCAACGACCGCCTGGGCATCGGCGCCATCACCATCGCCGGCTACCTGGACAAGGGCGACGGCCGCTTCGACGTGTTCTACGCGGGCGTCACCGGTGCCTCGACCCCGACGACCGACCCGAGCGGCATCCTCGACATCGCCGACGACGTCGCCATGATCGCCGCTCACCTCCAGGAGGGCGCGGGCGGCAGCTGAGCACGGGCAGGCAGCCGGCACCCGATCCCGCCCCTGTCAAGTAACGAAAAGCCGGGTCTACGGCCCCGCGCCGCCTCCGGGCACGGTGGAAAGCGACCGTCCTGCGCAGAGCAGGAGGAGCGATGCGCCATCCGGACCGGAGGCAGACCCGCCATGACTGACATCGCCATCATCGGACTCGGCTGCCGCTTCCCCGGCGCCCCCGACGTCCTCGGCTACTGGAAGCTCCTGCTGAGCGGGGCACGGCAGTTCGGCGCGGTGTCCGGGGAACGCCGGAACCACGAGGCCGACGGGGCCGCCGGGGCCTTCGGGGCCTTCGGGGTCTTCGGGGCCTTCACCGACTCCGTGGACCGCTTCGACGCCCTGCACCACGCAGTGCCGCCCGCCCGCGCGCGGGCCATGGACCCGCGGCACCGGCTGCTGCTCGACGTCAGCCGCGAGGCCCTCGACGACGCGGGGATGGGCCGCGGCGACTTCGACCGGGAGCACACCGGGGTCTTCGTCGGACTGCCAGGTTCCGAGGCCTGCATCCTGCCCGGGAGCCCGCTCACCCTGGCGTCCGGCGCCGTCAGCCGCCACCTCGGCCTGGGCGGACCCGGCTTCGCCGTCGACGCGGTCCGTTCCGGCTCACTGGTCGCCCTCGACCGGGCGATGGCCCACCTCCGCCGGGGCAGCTGCCGGATCGCCCTCGTCGGCGGCGTCCATCTCGACCTCACCCCCGACAGCCTGGCCGGCTTCCCCGGACTGCGCGCCCTGTCCACCGCCGGGGTGTGCCGCCCGTTCGACGCGGAGGCCGACGGGTTCGTCCTCGGTGAGGGCGCCGGTGTCGTCGTCTTGCGGCCGCTGGCCGACGCCCTCGCCGCCGGAGACCGGATCTACGCGGTGATCAAGGGCATCGGCTCGGCCAACGACGGCGCCTGCGCCGGCCCCTTGGTGCCCACCGCCGAAGGCCGGCTGCGCGCCATGCGCCGGGCCTACGAGGACGCGGGCGTCGCGCCCTCCTCCGTGGCCTTCCTGGAGGCCCACGGGACGGGCACCGCCGCTGAGGACCGGGCCGAGGTGGAGGCGCTGCGCCGGCTGCGCACCGAGTACCCCGACGACGACCCGTCCCTGTGCTACCTCGGCGCGGGCAAGGCCCTGATCGGGCACTCCCTGGCCGCGGCGGGCATCGC
>NZ_JBHWMB010000123.1:0-13196 GCF_042730015.1 Streptomyces sp. NPDC059957
CAAGCCCTACTGTGCCCACCCCGGTGAGGACCGACATGCCCCTAAGCGCCCAAACCCCGCCCCCTGTGGGCGTTCCACCCCTGAACGGGGAACCCCTCCCGCTGGAGTTCGTCAATACGGTGTTTCCCGTCAAGGGCGTGCTTATGGACGGTTTCCGGACGACGGAACACCTCGCCTGGTGGCTGCGCTCCTGTCGCGGCAGTCTGGCCACCCACCTCCCGGAGAGTGCCGTGGACGCCCTGGGCGTCGCCGACGTGCAGTGCTTCGTCATGCTCCGCGACGCCAGCCGCCGGCTGGTCGACGCCTTGGTCAACTGCCGTGAAGCAGACCCCTGGGACGTCGCCCACCTCAACCGTGCGGCCACCATGGACCGCGCCTGGCCCCTGCTGTGCTGGAACGCGGGAGAGCGCCCCGTCGCCGTCCACGTCTCCACTGCCGTGCCCTCGATCGCCGTGCAGAGTGAGATCGCCCATGCCGTGGTCCGCCTCCTGACGGGCGCCTCGGGTGTGGAGCCCAAGGCCTGTGTGGCGCCCGGTTGCGTCTTCTACTTCGACCAGGCCCGCTCGCGCCGCGAGTGGTGCTCGACGGGGTGCGGGAACCGGGCTCGGGCCGCCCGGCACTACGCGCGGCGCCACCCCCACCGGGACTGCTGACAGGTCTGGGCCCCTTCTGGGGCCCCACCCATGTGTAACGCCTCGTTGCCATCACGCCCGTGAGGACCTAGTGGCAATGGGATGAATTCGGAGCAGCGATCCGTGGACCCATCGGGTTTTTCGATTCCTGGCATCTGCGAACCCCCCGTTGTGAGGGTGGCGCACCGCCATACGTTCATGGCGAGAACGCACCGCCGTGGCGACATCGAGTCGAAAGTGTCACCAGGGCCTCCACAGACAGGGAACAGCTGATGCTCCGCTCCGTACGTCCGGGCAAGAAGACCGTTCTGAAGGCCGCCGTGGCCGCCGTGGCACTTGCGGGCATCGTGCCCATGGTCCCCGCCAACGCCGCCGCCACCGAAGCCGAGGAGGCGGCCGGCCCCAGCGCGGCGGCCACCGCCACCTGGCAGGGCTCGAACGACCACGTCCTGTTCTGGAACAACGCGATCCTGGACATCTTCCGCCAGGTCGGAGGCACGCCCGGCCCGCTGACCCGCGGCGGGGCGATGATGGACCTGGCCGTCTACGACGCGGTCAACTCCATCCACACCATCGGCAAGCCGTACGCCGTCAAGGACGGCACGGCGGCCGGCGCGTACAGCTCGCTCAACGCGGCGATCGACTACGCCGCGTACACCGCCCTGCGGAACGCCTTCCCCGGCTACCCCGTGGCCAGCCTCGACGCCAAGCTCCAGCAGGCTCGGGCGCTGCCGGAGTACGCCTCCGCCGCCGCGAAGGAGCGGGGCCGCAAGCTCGGCGTCAAGACCGCCGAGGCGATCATCGCCAAGCGCGTGGGCGACGGCTCCACCGACACCACCCCGTACGTCACGATCGACGCCCCCGGCCACTGGCGGCCGGCCACCGGCAGGCCCGCCGGCGCTCCCAACTGGGGCAAGGTCAAGCCCTTCGCCCTGGCCTCCGGCTCGCAGTTCCGCCCGGGCCCGATAGGAGGGTTCACCAACCCGACCGACCTCCTGCAGAGCCCCGAGTACGCGGCGCAGGTCAACGAGATCAAGCGGATCGGCGGCAGGGACTCGACCGAGCGGACCGCCGACCAGACGCAGCTCGCGCACTACTGGGCGAACGACGTGGACGGCACCTACAAGCCGGTCGGCCAGCAGTACGACCACACCGCGGTGATCTTCCGCAAGTACCGGCCGAACGGCACCTCCCTGGAGAGCGCCAAGCTGTTCGCCCTGACCTCGGCGGCCCTGGCCGACGCGGCGATCTCCATCTGGGACTCGAAGTACAGCACCGACTGGGACGTGTGGCGCCCCGCCGACGCCATCAACCGCGCCGACCTGGTCCCGAACGCGAACATCGTCGCCGACCCGAACTGGAAGCCGGAGGAGAAGGACCTGGCGGGCAACAGCTTCTCCCCCAACTTCCCGACCTACGTCTCCGGGCACTCCGGTGTGGGCGCCGCGTGGGCGGGCATCCTCCGCAACTACTTCGGCCGTGACGACCTGGCCTTCACCGCCGGCACCGACGACCCGTACGCGGTGGGCGTCACCCGTACCTTCCCGAGCCTGAGCGCCGCGGCGAAGGAGAAGGCCGAGAGCCGCAAGTTCATCGGCGTCCACTTCGAGTGGGACAACGCCGCCGCGCTGGACCTCGGCTACAAGGTCTCCGACCAGGTGTACGCCAACATCCTCAACTAGTCACCGCAGCACGTCGCCGGCCGGCCGTGCGGGACGCCTCAGGTGAGGCGTTCCGCGCCCGCGGCGGCCGGCGGCGCGGGCGCTGCCGCGCCGGTGCCCGCCGCGCTGTCGGCGCAGCCCGCGCCGACGGCACTGCCCGCGCGGCGGCTGTGCCGGGCCACCCGCACCCGGTTGCCGCAGCCCACCGTGCACCACTCGCGGCGGGCGTGGCCCTTCACGAAGTACAGGATGCAGCCGGGCGCGGGGCAGGCCCGCAGCAGACCGGCCCGCTCGCCGGTCAGGAGGTCGACGGCGCCCGCCGCGACCTCGCCCAGAGCCACCAGCAGAGGATCCGCCTCCGGCCACCGGGTGGCGACCGCGAAGGAGGGGCCGGGCGCGAGTTCCCGCCGCGGGGCGGCCGAGCGGACCGCCGCGTTCACCACCTCGCAGTCGGCGGGGCCGGGCGCCCGGTCCTCGACCCGGGCGGCGGCCAGCTCGCGCAGGGCGCGCCGCAGCTCGAGGAAGCGGTCGAGGTGGCCCTGCCGGGCCCGCCCGTCAGGCCCGGCCACCGCGAGCGCCCCCGCCAGCGTGGGGCTGAACCGGGGCCGGTGCTCGTCGAGCCACAGGTCCAGCTCCTCGGGCGTGGTGAGCGCATCCACCAGGAAGCCCCGTACACCGCCCTTGATGAACGTCGTGTTCACCAGGTCGAGGGGCAACGGCTCGCCCGCCAGCGGGGGGCGGTCCGCCACCGACCGGCCCCGCTCGTGTTCCTGATCCCGCTTCGTCCCGTCGCCCATGAGTCCATCCTGCCGCTTCGCCGGAGCCCACCAGCGAGCTAATGTGTGGGTTCCATTTCAATCCATTAGCTAACCTTCGCGGAAGGGACGCCATGTCCGACACCCCCGTAACCGAGGCTCCGGCTCCCCGGAGCCTGGCCGCCGCGCTGGCGGGCAAGGCCCCGGCACGCGCCGCGGGGGCCGCGATCTCCGTCGCGACCCTGGCCGGCGTGGCCGCCCTGCTCCTGCTGGTCGCCATCGGCTACGCGCTCGACCAGGCCGTGCTCGTCCCGCCGCTCGCCGCGAGCGCCGCACTCGTCTTCGCGGCCCCGGCACTCCCGCTGGCCCAGCCCCGCAGCGTCATCGGCGGCCAGCTGATCTCCGCCGTCGTCGGCTTCGTCGTCCTCGCCGTCGCCGGGAGCTCCCTGTGGAGCGCCGCCGTCGCAGGCGGCCTCGCCATCGGCGCGATGGCCCTGGCCCGGACCCCGCACTCACCCGCCGCCGCGACCTCGGTCATCGTCGTCCTCACGCAGCCGGCGACCGCCACCTTCCTGCTCCTGCTGCTGCTAGCGACGCTGGTCCTGGTCGGTGTCGGGATCCTGGCGGGCCGCAGCGGCAAGACCCCCCACTACCCCACGTACTGGTGGTAGGCGATCTTCGATGACCAGCCGATACGCGCAGCTCCTCTTCACCCCGCCCGTGCAACGGCACCAGGCGGAGCACGGCAGTCGCGCCAGTTACGCGAACATGGCCCGCGGACCCCGGGAAGCGGACCGGCTCAGCGAGCACGAGGTGGCGTTCGCCGCCACCAGGACCAGTTTCTACCTGGCCAGTACGGGCTCCACGGGCTGGCCGTACGTCCAGCACCGGGGCGGGCCGCCGGGCTTCCTGCGGGCCTTCGACGACCGCACGCTCGGCTTCGCGGACTACCGGGGCAACAAGCAGTACATCACCACCGGAAACCTGGACACCGACGACCGGGTGTCCTTGATCCTCATGGACTACCCGGCCAGGGCGCGCCTGAAGATCCTGGGCAGGGCCCGCACGGTGGGGGCGGACCAGTGGCCGGCCCCCGAGGAACACCGGGCCGTCGTCGAGCGCGTCGTCCTCATCGAGGTCGAGGCGTACGACTGGAACTGTCCCCAGCACATCGAACCCCGGTACACCGTGGCGGAGCTGGAGGAGCAACTCGCCCCGATCCGCGTGCGCATGGCCGAGCTGGAACGGGAGAACGCACTGCTCAGAGGGGAAACCGCGCCCGATCGGGTGGCGGGCTGACGCGCTCATGAGCACGCACACGCACCCGGCCGACGCCCCGCTCCCGGCCCCGGCCCTCCCCTCTCATCCGGGGATGGCGCGGGCCTTCCCGGAAGGCCGGATGTCCCTCGGCCTGATCGCGCCCCTGGAGTCCTTCACCGGTGACGTCCCCGTCATGGCGGGCCACTTGGAGCTGGCCCGCGGCGCGGAGGACGCCGGATTCGCCTCACTGTGGGTACGGGACGTCCCCTTCCTCGTCCCCGGCGAGGGGGACGGCGGCCAGCTGTTCGACCCGTGGGTGTACCTGGGTACCCTCGCGGCCGTCACCCGCCGAATCACCCTCGGCACCGCCAGTACGGTGCTGCCGCTGCGCCACCCCGCCCACGTCGCCAAGGCCGCGGCGTCGGTGGACCGGCTGTCGGCGGGCCGGATGCTGCTGGGCCTGGCCTGCGGTGACCGTCCGGGCGAGGTTCCGGCCTTCGGCGCGGGCGATACGGACCTGGGGGCCCGGCTGCGGGACGGCTGGGACTACGTACGCCACGTCACCGGCCCGTCCTCGGCGGGCTTCGTGTCGCCGCTCGGCGAAGTGGCCCCCGGCATCGACCTCTTGCCGAAGCCGCCGTACGGACGGCTGCCCATGCTGATGACGGGGCGGGGCCGCCAGACACCGGAGTGGACCGCGCAGCACGCCGACGGCTGGCTGTACACGGCGCTCGACCCAGAGCGCCAAAGGGCCAACACCGCCCGCTGGCGGCGGCTGACCGGAGAGAGCGGCAGCGGCCGCTTCAAGCCGTACGCCCAGGCGGGCTACGTGGTCCTGCACGAGAACCCGCGGTCCGCTCCGCGCCCGCTGGTCCAGGGCTGGTCCATGGGGCGCGAACCCCTGCTCGAACTGTTCAAGACGTACGAAGCGGCCGGAGTCAACCAGCTGATGATCAACCTCCGTCACAACACGCGGCCGGCGGCCGAGGTCATGGCGGAGATCGCTGAATGGCTGCTGCCGCACTTCCCCCCGGGCCCGGACCGATAGGCAGCCGCATGGGGTCCGCCGATCACAGAAACCGAGGAACCCCTTGAGAGCTTCGCCGAGAACCGCCGTCCACAACGCCGTCAACAACGCCGTGAACAACGCCGTGCGATGCCCGGCCGGGACGCTGCGCCGCCCGTGGAGCTGGCTGCCGGGCCTCGTCTCCCGCTACCGGTGCCGCGAGACGGCCGCACTCCGGGTGAGCGTGGGCCTGCTGTACCTGTGGTTCGGCGTGCTGAAGTTCCTGCCCGGGGTGAGCCCGGCGCAGGACATCGCCACCCGCGCGATGGGCGTCATGACCTTCGACTCCGTCCCGGCGGACGTCTCCCAGCCGCTGCTGGCGGTCATGGAGGTCATGATCGGCCTGGGGCTGGTGACGGGCCGGCTGCTGCCGCTGACGCTCGGGGTCTTCTTCGTTCACATGGCGGGCGTCTTCGCGACGCTGGCGATCCTGCCGGGAGAGGTGTGGAAGCACCCCTTCGTCCCGTCGATGGAGGGGCAGTACATCCTCAAGAACCTGGTCCTGGTGGCGGCGTGCATGTCGGTGGCGACGGCGAGGTTCCGCGGTACCGAGTCCCGCAGCGAGCCCGCCCGGTAGCCGAGCCCGCCCGGTAGCCGGGGTGGCATGCCCGTGGGCCACACCGCCGAAGCCGACGAGTGGGCCGGCGTGGCCCGGGACGGTCTCGGGGGCTGGCGCGTCGCGGGCTCAGCGGTCCCAGTCGGCCGCCGTCTTCAGGAGGCGGTCGTTCGCGGCCGGGGTGCCGATCGTGATGCGGACGCCCTCTTCGGCGAAGGGGCGGACCATGAGGCCGGCCGCCTCGCAGGCGTCCGCGAAGTAGGCGGTGCGGGAGCCGAGGCGCAGCCAGACGAAGTTGGCGTGGCTGTCGGGGACTTCGTAGCCCTCCGCGCGCAGGCCCGCGCTGACGCGGTCGCGTTCCGCCACCAGGTCGGCCACGCGTTCGCGGAGTTCCTCCGTGGCGCGCAGGGAGGCCAGGGCGGCGGCCTGGGCGGGGCCGCTGACGCCGAGCGGTACGGAGCAGGCGCGCAGGGCGGCCGTCACGCGCGGGTGGGCCACCGCGTACCCGACGCGGAGCGCGGCCAGTCCGTAGGCCTTGGAGAAGGTGCGCAGGACGGCGACGTTGGGGCGGTCCCGGTAGAGGTCGATGCCGTCCGGGATGTCCTCGGTGGGGTCGACGAACTCGCGGTAGGCCTCGTCCATGACGACCAGGACGTGCGGGGGCACGCGGTCCAGGAAGCGTTCCAGCTCGGCGCGGCGCACGGCGGTGCCGGTGGGGTTGTTCGGGTTGCAGACGAAGATCAGGCGGGTGCGGTCGGTGACCGCGTCGGCCAGTGCGTCCAGGTCGTGCGTCTCTTCGCGCAGCGGGACCTGGACGGAGGTGGCCCCGGCGGCCCAGGCCAGCAGCGGGTAGGCCTCGAACGAGCGCCAGGCGAAGACGACCTCGTCGCCGGGGCCCGCGGCGGCGGCGACCAGGTGCTGGGTGATGCCGACCGAGCCGGTGCCCAGTACGAGGTGGTCGGCGGGGACGCCGAGGCGACCGGAGAGCTCCGCGATGAGCTCGGCCGCGGTGGGGTCGGGGTAGCGGTTGAGACGGCCCAGCCAGGTCTCGACCGCGGCGATCACGGAGGGGAGCGGCGGGTACGGGTTCTCGTTCGAGGAGAGCTTGTCGACGAACTCGTCGCGGGCCGCGCGGCCCGGCACGTAGGCGGGCAGCGTCGAGACGTCGGCGCGGAGCCGGGGGAAGGTCGTATACGGATCGTCGGCAGCGGGCACGGCGCAATCCTTAAGTGGGGAGGCCTTGGACGGGGAGGGCGCCGGACGGGGAGGGCGCCGGGCGGGGAGGGTGCCGGGCAGGGCGTACAACACCGTCCGGCCGCGCCGACGGGGGAGGCGGCACGGCCGGACGGTGACCGGGGAGACGGGTGAGGCGGGACGGCGCGGGGCTGCGGGGGTTCAGCCGCGCGCCGGCGCCGGCGGGTTGTAGGGCGAGGGACCGTTGAACGCCCAGCGCAGCCGGGTCGCCCCGTCGATCTGCACCACACGCTCGATGTCGAACTCGCACATCCGCAGGGCTCCGGGCACGTCCGCCCGGTCCCCCTCGGCCCAGTTGATCCGAGCCTTGCCCGTGAGTTGCAGGGTGTGGCCGGACTCCCAGTCCAGGAAGAGCAGTCCGCAGTTCTCGTTGAGCTGCAGATTGCCCAGGGTCATGTAGAAGGAGTTGCCGAAGTAGTCGGGCCATACGAGCCTGCGCGGTCCCGCCACCGTGACGAAACCGGGGTCGCCGCCCCGGTGCGAGGAGTCCGCGCCGTAGCCGTCGGCCTGGCTGGCGATGAAGAAGGTGTCCGCCCCGGTGATCCACTTCTCCTGCTCGGGCGTGAGCGCGTCACCGTCCCGGGTCTCCCGGGGCGCCGAGGCGGGCCCGTCCGCGACCGGGACCCGTACCTGGAGGTACTTGGGGCAGTTGCCCAGCACCTGCTCGGTGCGGATGTGCAGCGACTCCCCTTCGCGCCGCGCCACGCCGTTGATCCGGATCCGGGTCGTCGTGTGCGGTTCGAGGGCGAGCAGCCCGATGTCGGCCGTCTCCGCGAAGGCTTCGGAGAGCGGGTCGCCGGGCACGGGCAGGCGGGACAGCGTGATCGTGCGCCGGCTCGTGGGCAGGGCGAAGCCGGGGTCGCCCGTGACCAGGGAGGACCACATGGCGCCCGTGGCGTCGGCGCCGCCCAGGAAGAGCATCCGCTGGCGCATCAGGTACTGGTCGAAGCCGGGCTGGATCACGTCGTCGAACATCGGCGAGCCCCAGCCGGGACCGCCTTCGCCGGCCTGCTTCTGGACGGCCTGTTCGCCCTCGTGATGGGGGGTCTTGATCACAGGAATCGGGAACCTCCGGTCGGGACGGGCGCCGGGGCCGACGGGGTCACCGTCAGCGGGCGCCCGTCTGCGGGGCGCCCGTCCACGGGGCGTCGGTCAGCATCCGTCGGTCAGCGGGCGCCGATCAGCAGGGCGGTGTCCACGACACGGTTGGAGAAGCCCCACTCGTTGTCGTACCAGCCGACGATCTTGACCTGGCGGCCGTCGCCGATCACCTTGGTCAGGCCCGAGTCGAAGATGCACGACGCGGGGTCGGTGACGATGTCGCTGGAGACGATCGGCTCGTCGGTGTAGGTCAGGATGCCCGCGAGAGCCCCCTCGGCGGCCTTCGCGAAGATCTCGTTGACCTCCTCGACCGTCGTCGCCCGGCCCACCCGCACGGTGAGGTCGGTGGCCGAGCCCGTCGGGATCGGCACGCGCAGCGCGTACCCGTCGAGCTTGCCCTTGAGCTGCGGCAGGACCAGGCCGATGGCCTTGGCGGCGCCGGTGGTGGTCGGCACGGTGTTCGTCGCCGCCGAGCGGGCGCGGCGAAGGTCGGTGTGCGGCCCGTCCTGGAGGTTCTGGTCCGAGGTGTAGGCGTGGACCGTGGTCATCAGGCCGTGCTCGATGCCGAGCGCGTCGTCGAGGACCTTGGCCAGCGGGGCCAGGCAGTTGGTCGTGCACGAGGCGTTGGAGACGATGTCGTGCACGGCCGGGTCGTAGAGGTCGTCGTTGATGCCGAAGGCGATCGTCAGGTCCTCGTTCTTCGAGGGCGCGCTGATGATGACCTTGCGGGCACCGGCCTCGAGGTGGGCGCGGGCCTTGTGCGCGTCGGTGAAGACACCGGTGGACTCGATGACCACGTCCACCTCCAGCTCGCCCCACGGCAGCTTGGCGGGGTCGCGCTCGGCGGTCACGCGTATGGTGCGCCCGTCGATGACCAGGTTGCCCTCGACCGCGCGGACGTCGTGGCCGAGCTTGCCGAGCGTGCTGTCGTACTTGAGCAGATGGGCCAGCGTCGTGCCGTCGGTGAGGTCGTTGACGGCGACCACCTCCAGGCCGGTGCCCCGCTGAAGGGCGGCGCGGAAGAAGCTGCGGCCGATGCGGCCGAATCCGTTGATGCCGACCTTGATCGTCACGTGATACCCCTCGTTCGGAAACTACATCCATGACCGCACGTGAAGCCGCGTTGTCCGGCCAGTCCTCGCCCTCAACTGTACCGGTGGACCTGTCGACTGGCTTGCGTAAATGCGCCTGTTCATGGCCTGTTTACGCATGAAAGCCAAGGTGAGGCCCTGTTGATTGGAACATCTGATGCCGCTCGAGTACGTGCATGCAGGTATGTTTCTATGGGCTTGCTTGTCACGATGACACGACGCTTCCAGGAGCGAGGAGAACGATGGACATGCTGCCCCTCCGCGTGCCGAGCGCATTCGTGCCGGACCGCAGTCCAGCGCTCGCCGCGCCCGCCCCCTGCACCGCGCGGGTCATCCGCACACACGGCGAGTCCGTGTACGGGACCACCGTCCGCCGCGACTACGGCGACGTCACCATCTCCCTCGTCACCGGGGAGGCCCACGAGGCCATACGCCCCGGCCGCTACATCCGGCCCGACCCCTCCGAGTCCCTGCGGGTGTTCCGGGCGCTGGCCGGCGAGATCCACGTCCACCAGGACGGCCGCCGGGGCCAGGCGAGCGGCCCGCAGATCATCTGCTGCGACACCAGCCGCCCGTACCGCCTCGTGCTGCCCCGGCCCTTCCACCTGGTCGAAGTGCAGCTCCCGCACCGGCACCTCGGCATGTCCGCCGGTGACACCGCGAAGCTCACCGCCACCGGCTGGTGCGGACGGATGGGCGCGGGCGCGCTGCTCTCCCAGCTCCTCGCCGGACTCCACGACCACGGCACCGAGATCCACTCCGCCGTCGACCGGGTCGGCGCCACCGTGGCGGGTCTGACCGCGGCCGTCCTCGCCGACCGGCTGCGCAACGTGGCCGCCGAGGACGAGGTGGCCCGGCACGACCTCATGCTGGCCATCCAGTCGTACATCCGCGCACGGCTCTCCGACCCCGAGCTCACCCCGCAGGCGATCGCCGAGCACCACAACGTCTCGCTGCGCTACCTCCAGCGGATCTTCCAGGAGCAGGGGACCAGCCCCGCCCGGTGGATCCGCGACGAGCGCCTCGCCCGCTGCCGGTCCGAGCTGCGCGACCCGCGGCTCGAGCACCTGCCCGTCGGGGTGATCGGCGAACGGTCAGGCCTCTACCAGGCCTCGCACTTCAGCCGGCTCTTCCGCGACCGGTACGGCCTCACCCCGCGCGGCTACCGGACCATGCGCGAAGCCGTGCCCACGTAGGGGACGGGACCGACGGGCACCGGCGAGCACCGCCGACCGACGAGCACCGAGTACCGCCGAGCACCGACGACCGACGCGCACTGACATCCGAGGAGGATGACGGATTTGACCGGCACGAGCTTCGAATTCCCCGGTGAGTACTACGAGATCCTGCGGAAGGACTTCCGCAACCTCGACGCCGAGACGGAGTTCCTCGCGTCCCTGCTCCCCGACTCGGGCAACGTACTCGACCTGGGCTGCGGCACCGGCTCCAACCTCCGCGCCCTGCGCGAGCGCGGCCACCGCGGCACCGGCGTCGACCAGAGCGCCGCGTTCCTGGAGTACGCCCGGGCCGCCGGCGGCGAGGGCATCTCCTACGTGGAGGCCCGTGCCGAGGAGTACCGCACCGACGAGCGCTACGACCTCGTGTACAGCCTCTTCATGACGCTGAACTACCTGGATCGGGACCGGCTCCCGGCCGTCCTGCGCTCCGTCCGCGAGCTGCTGGCCCCCGGCGGGCGCGTCGTCCTCGAGTTCGGCCACCTGCTGAACTTCGTCGAGTCCTTCCAGGCCAACAGCTTCGACCACCACCGCGGGGACGGGGTGCTCATCACCCGCCTCGCCCGCCAGTTCATCAACCCGCACGCCGCGAACTGGCGCAACGAGGAGACCCTGCTGGTCCGCACCGGGGACGGCACGGTCACCATGTACGACAACTTCTTCGACCAGGCCGTCCTGACCGGGCCCGAGGTGCGCGGACTGCTGGCCGCGGCGGGACTGACCATCACGGCCGAGTACGGCGGCTTCCGCAAGGAGCCCGCGCCCTTCCACGGCCGGGGCCCGCTCGTCATCGTGGCCACCGCGACCCCTGCCGACACCGCAGGCGACACCGCGTCCGACACCGCGTCCGACACCGCGTCCGACACCGCTCAGCAAGAGGAGAACCAGGCATGACCGGCACCGGCATATCGCTGCTCGACGGCGGGCCCGCCCCCGAAACCGGCGTCGCGCACCTCGGTGCCGCCCTCGTCCGCGCCGTCGGCGAGAGCGACGGCCGCGGGGTGACGTACATCCGCGCCGACGGCACCGAGGTCCACCAGAGCTACGCCGAGCTGCTCGAAGACGCCTCGCGGGTGCTGGCCGGCCTGCGCGCCTCCGGCGCCGCGATCGGCGAGAAGATCATCCTGCAGTCCGCCGACGACGCCGACCTCCTCGCCGGTTTCTGGGGCTGCGTCCTCGGCGGCTTCCTGCCCCTTCCCGTCAGCGCCGACGCGGTCAACGGCCCCGGCCTGCTGGAGCGCGTCTGGGCCGGCTACGGCCGCCCCCGCGTCCTGACCGGCACCGGCCAGGAGCTCGCGCCCGCCGTCACCGCCGACGCCGGCTGGACCGCCGCCCACCTGGGCGACGTGGCGGGCCTGCGCACCGCCCACGAGCCGGACCTCGCCTGGCACGAGCCCGACGCCGTGGACCCGGCCGTCCTGCTCCTCACCTCCGGCAGCACCGGCGTGCCCAAGGCGGTCACCCTCACGCACCGCAACATCCTCACGCGCAGCGCGGCCACCTCCCGCGTGAACAAGCTCGACGCGAACACCCGCACCTTCAACTGGATGCCGCTGGACCACATCGGCGGCCTCGTCATGTTCCACGCGCGCGACGTCTTCCTCGGCTGCGCCCAGGTCCACGCCAAGATCCAGTGGGTCCTGGAGGACCCGCTGCGCTGGCTCGACGCCGTCTCCACCCACCGGGCCGACACCACCTGGGCGCCCAACTTCGCCTTCGTGCTGGTCAACGACCAGGCCGACCGCTTCGAGGGCCGCGGCTGGGACCTCAGCCCGCTGCGCTACATCATGAACGGCGGCGAGGCCGTCCGCTCCGGCGTCGTACGCCGCTTCCTGGACCTGCTGGCCCCCTACGGCCTGCCCGCCACCGCCATGTTCCCCGGCTGGGGCATGTCCGAGACCACCGCCGGCGTGGCCGACTGCCAGTTCACCGAGGCCGCCGCCGGCGACGACCGCTACGTGCCCGTCGGCCGCCCGCAGCCCGGCACCCGCATCCGGGTCGTCGACGAGCACGGCGCGCTCGTGCCGTGGGGCGTCACCGGCCGGCTCCAGGTCACCGGTTCGACCATCACCTCCGGGTACTACGACAACCCCGTCCAGAACCGCCAGTCCTTCACGGACGACGGCTGGTTCAAGACCGGCGACCTGGCGTACGTGGAGAACGGCATCCTCACCGTCACCGGCCGCACCGACGACGTCATCCAGCTCGGGGAGATCGCGTACCACGGCCACGAGATCGAGGCCGCCGTCGAGGAACTCGACTTCATCGAGCCCTCGTACACCGTCGCCTCCCTCGTCACCGCCGAGCCCGGCGGCCCCGAGGAGCTCGCCGTCTTCTTCAGCCCGCGCACCGGCACCCTCACCGGGGAGCAGGGCGAGCGGATCCGCGAGCGGGTTCGCGAGCGGCTGGGCGTCGACGTACCGCACCTGCTGCCCGTCGACCGGTCCGAGATCCCCAAGACCGGCATCGGCAAGCTCCGCCGCGCGCAGCTCCGCAAGAGCTTCGAGGACAGCCTGGCCTCCGTCCCGGCCGGCTCCGCGGCCTGACCGTACGGGTGGTTGGGGGTGGGGGGGGGGGGGGGGGGG
>NZ_JBHWMB010000123.1:13206-14858 GCF_042730015.1 Streptomyces sp. NPDC059957
TAATGAGGCAGTAGCGAGGGGTTGGGTGGGTTCTCCCTTTCTTGGTTTCTGTCCTCTGAGCGTGGCTGGGGGGGGGGGGGGGGGGGCCCCCCCCCCCCCCCCCCCCCCCCACCACCCGTACGTCTCCATCCCCTACGCACGAGGAGCGCCCATGGCGCAGCAGGAGCGAGCCGAGCGGACGCGCCGGGCTCTGATCAACGGCGCCGCCAAGGCCATCGACCTCTACGGCTACGAAGGCGCCTCGCTCGCCGTCATCTGCGCCACCGCGGGAGTGACCAAGGGCGCCTTGATGTACCACTTCCCCGCCAAGGACGACCTGGTCAGAGCGGTGCGCACCGAAGCCAGGCAGGCGATCACCGGCGTGCTGGGCGCGGTACCGCACCGCGGGGTCCTCCCCTTGCAGGCCGCCGTCGACATGACGCACGCCGTCGCCGGCCGGCTCGGGCACGACCCCGTCGTACGTGCGGGCGCGCGGCTGACCCGGGAGTTCGTGCACTACCCCGACGGCAGCGTCTCCTGGACCGATGCCGTCCGCGAGGAGCTGGCCGACGCCCTGGCCGGCGCGGCCGACCCCTGGGGGACGGCCTCGCAACTGGTGTACTCCCTGATCGGGATGGACGTGTGCCTGCGCGCGGAGGAACACGACCCGGGCCGTTCCTGCGGGCCGCTGCGCGGGCACCTGACCCGGCTGTGGCAGCTGATCCTCCCGGGGATCCTCGCGGCGCCGCATGCGGTGAAGCTGTACCGGGCCGAGGGCTCGTCGCCGTACTGCGCCTTCGTGGCGGTCCCCGAATCCGTGCGCCTCGGGCAGCGGGGATGAGCGTGGGTCGCGCGGGGGCGGCCATGGGGGCGAGGGCGGCCATGGGGGCGAGGGCGGACACGGGGGCGAGGGCGGACACGGGGGCGAGGGCGGACATGGGGGCGAGCGTGCCCGATCCGCGGCCGCTGACCGGCGAGCCGCTCAGCCTGGACCTCCTCAACACGCACTGGCACGACCGGTACGGCCGCTACGACCTGCTGGACTCCACCGCCGGCCTCGCGTGCTGGCTGGCCGGGTCCCGGGTGGCCGCCGCGTACGCCGACGGCGAGCTGCGTGCCGACCGGACCACCCTGACCGCCGCCCGGGCCGCCCGCTCCGCGCTGGCCGGTGTGGCGGGTGGGGCCGGTGGGGCCGGGCGCGCCGAGGCGGGGCCGGGGGAGCTCGCCGCCTTCAACCGGCTGCTCGACGCGGGCCGCGTCCGCCGGCTGCTCACGGCCGCCGGGCCCGTCGAGCGACTGGAGGCGCCCGACTCGGGCCGCCTGCTCGGCTACCTCGCGGCGGCGGACTACCTCCGGCTGCTCAGCGGTGCGGGGCACCGGGTGCGGAGTTGTGCGAACCCGACGTGTGGGCTGCGCTTCCACGACGTCAGCCGCAATGGCACCCGCCGGTGGTGCACGAGCACGGGCTGCGGCAACCGGGCGAAGGCGGCCCGCCACTACGCCCGCCGGATGGCGTCCTCGGCCTGACGGGTGCGGCGCCGTTGCCGGGGACCGGTCCCCGGGCCCCTGCGCCTCAAACGCCGGCGGGGCTGGGTTGTGGCCGGCGTCTGTGTGGATGTGGTGGGGGCTGCGGGTGGGGGCCGGTGCCGGGGGCGGGGTGGGGTGTCGGCCTG
>NZ_JBHWMB010000124.1:0-14607 GCF_042730015.1 Streptomyces sp. NPDC059957
AATGGGTTCCTAGACAGCTCCCACCACACCGGAGGTCTTCGCCATGTTCAAGACCTAACCAGTGTCAACAACGCTCGTGATCAATACACCTAGCCGGAACGTCCCCGACCAGGACGGGCCAGGCCTGGCCTCGGCCCCCTGACGGGCGCCCCGGATACCCTGGCCGCGGCCGGGCTTCTCGACTTGGACGCCTTCACGCTCGGGGTGCCGAACCGCGTGTGCCCCGTACCCCGGGAGGAGACATCGTGACCACGCGGATCGACCGTGCAGTCGGAACCGTGCTCGGCTCGGCGGCCGGGGACGCGCTCGGCGCGCCCTACGAGTTCGGCCCCGCCGGGCAGTTGACCGTCCGCGGCGAGGAGATGTGCGGGGGCGGCGGCTGGGATCCGGGCGAGGCCACCGACGACACGCAGATGGCGGTACTGGTCGGGGAGTCCCTGCTGGATCGCGGCGGGCTCGAACTCCCCGACGTCTTCGGCCGGTTCCGGCAATGGGCGGCCGGAGATCCCAAGGACATCGGGCTGCAGACGGAGATCGTGCTGACGAGCGGCGATCCCTGGGACCTGGCCGCCGCCCTGCACTTCCAGACCAACGCCCGGGCAGCGGGCAACGGTTCCCTGATGCGCGCCTCGACCTCGGCGGTGTACTTCGCCCCCTCCGGGCAGGGGCCGACCATGGAGGCGGCCCGGCGGATCGCCGCGCTCACCCACGGGGACCGGGCCGCCTGGGAAGGCACGGCCGTCCTGCACGACCTCGTACGCGTGGCCCTGGACGGCGGCGACCCGCTCTCCGCGCTCCCCGCGACGCTGGCGCGGGTGCACCCGAACCACCGCGAGCGGTACGCGGGAGTCCTCGCCCCGGACTGGCATCCGGACCTGGCCACCGAGTTCAACGGGGCGGTGTGGCCCTGCCTGGGCTCGGCGGTGTGGGCACTGCGCACCACGACGGGCTTCGGGGACGCAGTACGGGCCGCCGTCGACCTGGGCGGCGACACCGACACGGTGGCGGCGGTCACGGGCGCCCTGGCCGGGGCGCGGTACGGCGCGGCGGCGGTCCCGAAGGCCTGGACGGCCCGGCTGCACGTACCGCTGCCGGGCTTCGGGGACCGGGTCCTGGACGCGGCCGGCCTACGGGAACTGGCCCGGCGCCTCGCGGAGGCCGGAGCGGGCGCGGCGGCGGCTCCGGGGCAGTGGGAGACCGGACGCTGACCGGCTCGGACGCGGCTCCTCCGGGGGAACTGGCCCCGGAGGAGCGGACCGCACCCTCGGGGGTCAGCCCTGGACGGAGCCGGTGACGGCTTCCCCGACGGCTGCGCTGCGCCCGGCCAGCAGGCGGCCTTCGGCGTACCCGAGGGCGGCCTCGGGCAGCGTGCCGGGGCGGCCGCTGAGCAGGACGGTCAGGCCGCCGGTGTACGGCAGGCCCGGCTCCGGGCGGGCACCGAGCCGGCGCAGAGCCTGGCCGGCGACGGCCTCGGCGGAGCCGTGGAAGACGTACGCGCCGCCGCCGGTGCGCCGGTCGAGCGCGGCCCGGATGAGGTCCTCGACCAGCTCGTAGTGGGTACAGCCGAGCACCACGTCGGTGACGTCGGCCGGGGTCAGCGCGGCAGCCGCGGCGACGGCCCGTACGACGGCCGCCTCGTCGGCGGCGTCGGCGGCGTCTGCCAGCCCCGGGCACGGCACCTCGGTGACGCGCGCCCCGCCGGCGAAGTCGCGGATCAGGCCGCGCTGGTAGGGGCTGCCGGTGGTGGCGGGGGTGGCCCAGATGGCCACGCGCCCTCCGGCGGCCGCGGCGGGCTTGATCGCCGGCACGGTCCCGATGACCGGGATCCCGGGCTCCAGCGCGGCGCGCAGCGCGGGCAGTGCGTGTACGGAAGCGGTGTTGCAGGCGACGATCAGCGCGTCCGGCCGGTGCGCGGCGGCGGCCCGCGCGACGGCGAGGGCCCGGCCGGTGAGGTCCTGCGGGGTCCTCGGACCCCAGGGCATCCCGTCGGGGTCGCAGGACAGCACCAGCTCGGCGTCCGGCCGGAGCCGGCGCATCGCGGCGGCCGCCGCGAGGAGGCCAATACCGGAGTCCATCAGGGCGATCTTCACTTGGTCACCTTAATCGATCCCCCCGCCCCGCCCGGGGCGACGGGACCGCCACGACCTCCGCGACGCCACCCCGCACGCGGCCGCGAAGGGGCTCCCACCCGCCCGACCCGGCACCCGGCACCCGGCACCCGACGGTGAAGCGCCCCCGGGGCCGGCCTCGTCCCCGCCCCGCGCCCCGGGGTGCCGCGGCACCCACCACCAGGCGTCAGCGGCACCACGCACCCGGCCCGGCTGCGCCGGCCCAACCCGGGCCGCCGAACCCCGGTGTCCCGCCACCTCCGGGGGTGCCCGTCCCGGCACACTGCCGGGATGGATTACCTCCTCGTCGCCGCGTGCGCCTCGCTCGTCGTCTGGCTCTGGCTCACCCTCGGGCAAGGCATGTTCTGGCGGACCGATGCGCGCCTCCCGCCCCGGCACGCCCCGGCCCGCTGGCCGTCCGTCGCGATCGTGGTCCCGGCCCGGGACGAGGCCGAGGTGCTGCCGCGCAGCCTGCCCACACTGCTCGCGCAGGACTATCCCGGCGAGGCCGAGGTCATCCTGGTCGACGACGGCAGTACGGACGGCACGGCCGCCCTCGCCCGGCGGCTCTCCGACGCCCGGCCCGGCGGGCTGCCCCTGACGGTCCTCTCCCCCGGCGAACCCGCGGCCGGGTGGACGGGGAAGCTCTGGGCGCTCCGGCACGGCATCGCCCACGCCCGCTCCGGCCCCTCCCCCGACTACCTCCTCCTCACCGACGCCGACATCGCCCACGAACCGGACAGCCTGCGCGAGCTGGTCTGCGCCGCGACGGCGGCCGACCTCGACCTGGTCTCCCAGATGGCCCGGCTGCGCGCCGTCAGCGTCTGGGAGCGGCTGATCGTCCCGGCCTTCGTGTACTTCTTCGCCCAGCTCTACCCCTTCCGCTGGATCAACCGCCCCGCCGCCCGCACCGCGGCCGCCGCCGGCGGGTGCGTCCTGCTGCGCACCGAGGCGGCCGTGCGGGCCGGGGTCCCGGAGTCGATCCGGCAGGCCGTCATCGACGACGTCTCGCTCGCCCGGGCGGTCCAGCGCTCCGGCGGGCGGATCTGGCTCGGACTGGCGGAGCGGGTGGACAGCGTGCGCCCGTACGCCTCCCTCGCGGACCTGTGGCGGATGGTCTCGCGCAGCGCCTACGCACAACTGCGCCACCGCCCCGCGCTCCTGGCGGGGACGGTGGCCGGACTGGCCCTCGTCTACCTCGTGCCGCCGGCCGCGCTCCTCGCCGGCCTCGCCGCCGGCCGGCCCGCCGTCGCCTGGGCCGGCGGCCTGGCCTGGCTGCTGATGACCTGCACCTACCTGCCGATGCTGCGCTACTACCGCCAGCCGGCGGTCCTCGCGCCGCTCCTCCCGCTCACCGCGCTGCTGTACCTCCTGATGACCGTCGACTCGGCCGTGCAGCACTACCGCGGACGCGGGGCGGCGTGGAAGGGACGTACCTATGCCCGCCCCGGCGACGCCTGAAACCGGACTCCACTCTTCAACTTCACGTCGTCCGAGGTCAGTGGCTTATGACGCTTCGTCAGCACAAGGCGGGCGCACGATCCGTGCAACACCCAACCGGTGAGTACGAGTAGGAGCAAGATGGGGCGGAAGTGGCCAAATCGTGCACGTGAACGTGAAGTGAAACCTGTGGCCCTGACCTGCGAATATGCAGGTCAGGGCGGTGTTGACGACACCTCGCTATGGACCCGGTGAAGTCGTGGGCTTAACTTAGGTCCATGACCTCCCCCCGCTCCACTTATGGCGGCGGTTACTACTCCGCGCCCTCCTTCCCGGACACCCCCATTTACGACTCCCTCGTCGCCGAACGCGGGACCCCGCAGATCGCCCCCATCCGGGTCCCCGCCGCCTACGACTCGCCGAGTGCCGGCTACTCGAGCGGTGGGTACCTCCCGGCCCTCGCGTCCGCGCTCCCCGCCCTGCCGGCAGCGCTGCCGCCCGCCCGCCCGCAACAACAGCAGGCCCCGGCGTACGGGTACCCGTACCAGCAGCAGGCCGCGCCCCAGCAGATGCCGCACATGCAGCAGATGCCCCCGATGCCGCAGCCCATGTCGATGCCGATGCCGCTCCAGCAGGCGCCGGTGCCGTACGTCCCGCAGCAGCAGCAGTTCGCGGCCCGCACGGGTTACGTTCCGCAGCCCCAGCCGCAGCAGCCCCGCCCGGCCGCCGCGAGCACCGGGTACGAGGCGATGCGCCCGGCCGCGCCCCGTCCGATGCAGGCACAGCCCGCGCCCGTCCCGACCCCCTCGTTCGAGGACCCGTACGGACGTCCGTACCAGCCGCAGGGACGCGGTTACTGACCGCCGCGCCCGGCCGGCCCTCTCCGACGAGGTAGCTGCGGAGTCCGCGAGAGTGGCTGGCAGTATTTCCCCATGGTGAAACTGCGTGTCCAGGCGCTCCACGTCCATCCCGTCAAATCGGTGGCGGGGACGGCACCCGACGAGGTGGCCGTGGAGCCCTGGGGTCTGTCCGGCGACCGCCGATGGGCGGTGGTGGACGGGGAGGGCACGGTCATCACCCAACGCCAGCAGCCCAGGCTGGCCTTGGCGCGGGCCCGTCCGCTGGAGGGCGGCGGGTTCGAGGTCTCGGCGCCGGGCATGGCGGATCTGACGGTGGAGGTCCCGGGGCGGGGTCCGCTGGAGCCGGTGGTGCTCTTCGGCAAGAAGGTCGAAACCGTGGTGGCGGCGCAGGCCGCCGCCGACTGGTTCACCGCGTACCTGGGCGTACCGGCGTACCTGGTGCACCTGGACGACCCGGCCGTACGGCGGCCGGTGGATCCCCAGTACGCGCTGCCCGGCGAGACCGTGAGCCTCGCCGACGGCTATCCGCTGCTGATCACCACCCTCGCCTCCCTGGACGCGCTCAACGCGCTGATCGCCCAGGGGAACCATCCGGGCGAGGGCCCTCTCCCGATGAACCGGTTCCGCCCGAACGTGGTGGTGTCCGGAGCCGAGGCGTGGGCCGAGGACGGCTGGGAGCGCGTCGCGATCGGCGACGCCGTCTTCCGCGGGGCGCGCGAGTGCGGACGCTGTGTCGTGACGACCACCGACCAGACAACGGCACGGCGGGGCAAGGAACCGCTCCAGACCCTGGCCAGGCACCGGCGCATCGGGAAGTCCCTGGCCTTCGGGCGGCTGCTGGTGCCGGTGCGGCTGGGGACGCTGCGGGTCGGCGACGAGGTGCGCGTCCTGGCATGAGCGCCTCCGCGGCAACGGCGCTTCCACCAGGGAGCCGGAGCCGCCTCCGGAGGGCCGGTGGGACCATCCGGATTGACACCTTCGAGGGGCTCTGGCGTCACTCTGGAACCAACCCCCACCGCCTGCCCGTTGGAGCATGCGGGACGTGCGCACCGGATGGGGTGACACACGTCTCGCACGTCCCGGAATGCGGGTGGCCGGGGCATGCGGGAGGCTGGGACGGCAGGTAGGCGCAGACTGGCACAAGTAGGGGGAGCCGGACCGTGCGGACAGCAATGGGAGTGTGGCGCTGGCGGCGCAATCCGCTGCGCCGCCAGACGGATCTATTCGAGGCCTGGGTGGCCTTCGCGGCGCTGCTGTGCGTCCTGTTGGTGGCTCCGGCCGTCGGCTGGGCGGCCGGTCTGCGGGTGGACGGCACGCTGCAGCGGGCCGCTCGTGAACAGCGGGTCGAGCGTCATCTCGTACCGGCGGTGGTGGTCCGGCCGACACCGGATCCGGTCCTCGGCGCGGCAGCCGATCCGGCGGCGCAGCGCCAGACCCCGCAGCGCACGCAGATCGTCGCGTCGTGGACGGCGCCCGACGGCACCAACCACCAGGGCACGGTGCCGGCCGCGGAGGAACCGCCGCGTGCCGGCGACCGGTTCCGGATATGGACCGATGCGCACGGCCGCCTGGTCGGACAGCCCCTCGATCCCTCCTCCGCCAGTTTCCACGCGGGCGTTGCGGGGCTCGCGGCGGCCCTGGGCATTGCCGCGCTGGTGGAGACGCTGCGCCGCCTGGTCGTACGAAGGCTCATGCATCGGCGGTACATCCGGCTGGACCGCGCGTGGGCCGCGGCGGGACCGGACTGGGGCCGGGCGGGCGCGGGCAGCTGACCTGGCAACTCACCGGCCCCGCGCGCGCTACGGTGGAGCGCCGGAGCGGACGGTTCGGGCCCGCGGACGATCCGCGGGCAGACACGACGATCAGCAGGCAGACACACGGAACACGAGGGTGGGGGCACGACAGCACCATGGCTCAGGGCACGGTCCAGGTGACGCACGGCGGTTCCTCGCGGTGGCGTCGCCGCTCCGGTGATTATCCGACGCTGACCGCCGCGCTGGCAGCGGCGGGCGACGGCGACGTCCTGTCCATCGCGCCCGGCACCTACCGGGAGAATCTGGTGCTGCACCACGCCGTGACCCTGCGCGGTCCGGAGGGCTCACTGGGTTCGGTGCGGATCGCACCGCTCGACGGGGTCGCGCTGACCGTCCGCGCGTCGGCCGTCATCCAGGACCTGCACCTGGAGGGCCAGGACCCCACGGCGCCCGCGCTGCTCGTCGAGGACGGCTCCCCCGAGCTCACCGACGTGCGGGTGAGCACCCGCTCGGCGGTCGGCATCGAGGTCCGCGGGAGCGGCGCCCGGCCCCTGGTCCGGCGCTGCACGGTGGAGAATTCCGCCGGGATCGGCATCGCCGTACTGGACGGCGGTGGCGGGGTGTTCGCCGACTGCGAGGTCGTGGCCGCCGGCCAGACCGGGGTCTCCGTGCGCGGCGGTGGCCGCCCCCGGCTGGAGCGCTGCCGGATCCACCACGCCACGGGCGCCGGGATCGCCGTGACCGGCGACGGCTCGGGCCTGGAGGCGCTGGGCTGCGAGGTCTACGAGATCAAGGGTGCCGGCGTGCAGATCGCCGCGCGGGCCACGGCCGTGCTCACCGACTGCGCCGTCCACCGCACCTCGGCCGACGGGGTCACCCTCGACACGGACGCCGTGCTCACGCTCGCCGGCTGCGACATCCACGACATCCCGGAGAACGCGGTGGACCTGCGCTCGCGCTCCGTGCTCACGCTCAGCCGCACCACCGTCCGCCGCTTCGGCCGCAACGGCCTGTCCGTGTGGGATCCGGGTACCCGCGTCGTCGCCGACTCCTGCGAGATCCACGACAGCACCGGCGACTACCCGGCCGTCTGGATCAGCGACGGGGCCGGGGTCTCGCTGGACTCCTGCCGCGTGCACGACGTACCGGACGCCCTGTTCGTACTGGACCGGGGTTCCCGGGTGGACGTCGTGGACAGCGACATCTCCCAAGTGCGCAACACCGCCGTCTCGGTGAGCGACGGGGCGACGGCCCAGCTGGACGACTGCCGGATCCGGGAGGCGGCCACGGGGGCCTGGTTCCGCGACCACGGCAGCGGCGGCACGCTCGCCAACTGCACCATCGACTCCGTCCAGACCGGCGTGATCGTCACCAAGGGCGCGGATCCCACGCTGGAGCGGTGCACGGTCAGCTCCCCCGCCGAAGCCGGGTTCTACGTGTCGGCGGGCGGGCGCGGCACCTTCACGGCGTGCCGGGTCACGGGAAGCGCGGGCTTCGGCTTCCACGTCATCGACGGCTGCCGGACCTCCCTGCACCGCTGCCACACCGAGCGCTGCGCGCGCGGGGGCTACGAGTTCGCGGAGGACGGCCCGGCCGCCGAGGACTGCACGAGCGACGAGTCCGGGCCGCGCCTCGCCGCCCGGTCCGCGTCCGGCGCGGGCGCCGGCTCGGGTGCGGGCGCCGGCTCGGGTGCGGGGGTGGCGGCGGCCGGGGAGCGTACGGGGATCCGTACGGTGTCGGCCGCGCCGAACCCCGTGGCGGCGGGCACGGCCGAGCGGGTGCCGGCCCAGCGGCCGGCCGACGAGACGGACTCCGGCACGGCCGGGCAGGCCGCGGCCCGCGGTTCGGCCGAGGTACTGGGGCACCTCGACGCGCTCGTCGGGCTCGACAGCGTCAAACGCGAGGTCCGCGCGCTGACCGACATGATCGAGGTGGGCCGGCGCCGGCAACTGGCGGGGCTCAAGGCCGCCTCGGTCCGCCGCCACCTGGTCTTCACCGGCTCCCCCGGCACGGGCAAGACCACGGTGGCCCGGCTGTACGGGGAGATCCTGGCCTCCCTCGGGGTGCTGGAGCGCGGCCACCTCGTCGAGGTGTCCCGGGTCGACCTGGTCGGCGAGCACATCGGGTCCACCGCGATCCGCACCCAGGAGGCCTTCGACCGGGCGCGCGGCGGGGTGCTGTTCATCGACGAGGCCTACGCGCTGGCGCCCGAGGACTCGGGCCGCGACTTCGGGCGCGAGGCGATCGACACGCTGGTGAAGCTGATGGAGGACCACCGGGACGCGGTGGTGGTGATCGTCGCCGGATACACGGCGGAGATGGACCGCTTCCTCACCGTGAACCCGGGAGTGGCCTCCCGTTTCTCCCGGACCATCACCTTCGGGGACTACGGGCCGCAGGAGCTGCTGCGGATCGTGGAGCAGCAGGCCGAGGAGCACGAGTACCTGCTCGGCGAGAAGACCTCCGACGCCCTGCTGACGTACTTCACCGACCTGCCCAAGGGGCCCGCCTTCGGCAACGGCCGCACCGCGCGCCAGACCTTCGAGTCGATGGTCGAGCGGCACGCGGGGCGGGTCGCGCAGCTGTCGGAGCCGAGCAAGGACGATCTCACCCTGCTCTACCCGGCGGACCTTCCGGAGCTCTGACCGGACACCGCCCCGCTCCAGGGGCGGCCGACCGGGCCGAGGAGGTCCCGGCGCATGCACACCCGGGGCCACCGGTCGAGCCCGTGGACGGCCTCGCGGTCGCGGATGTCCCGCAGGCCGGGGCCGAGTCCGCTCTCGTCCAGGGTCCGGAAGCCGCACCGGGCGTAGTACGGGGCGTTCCACGGTACGCCGGTGAAGGTCGTGAGGGTCAGGGCGGGGGCTCCCTCCGCCCGGGCCCGCTCCGCGAGGTGTTCCAGCAGGGATCGTCCGATGCGGCGGTGGGCGCGGTCCGGGTGCACCGACACCTGCTCGATGTGGAGGTTCCCGTCGACCCGGTCGGCGAGGAGGTAGCCGACGGGGTGCCCCGTACCGGCGCCCTCGGCCGCGACCCAGGCCAGTCCGGCCCGCTGGTAGCCGAGTAGTTCCTCCAGCGGAAGCGGTTCGTCGTCGGCGATCTCCGGCATGCCGATGGTCCGGAAGCATTCCCCGGCGGCCCGCTCGATGTCCTGCAGGAGGGACAGCTCGTCGATGTGCGCTGCTCTGATAAGCATGTACGGCATTGTCCCGGGAGGGACCCGGTCCGCGAAACGGGTTCGCCACCGCGTCGGCCACCACGCGTCGGCCGCCACACGTCGGCCAACCCCTCGGCGGACAACCCCGCGGGCGGACAACTGACGGACCGACAGCTAAGGTGACAGCCCGCCGGCTGCCGCCGCCGTCCGCCGAACCGAGGGAGTGCCGCCATGGCCCGCCGACTCCGCCCCGTAGGACTGGACTTCATCGAGGTCGCCCCCACCCGCCTGGTCTTCGCCGGCCGGACCACGGCTGCTCCGGAGGACGTGTACCGGGCGCTGGCCGAGGAGGTCGAGGGCTGGCCGCGCTGGTTCCGAGCCGTGACCCTGGCCCGGCCCACCCACGGGGGCGCCGGGCGCGAGGTCAAACTGGCGGGCGGGGTCCGGTTCCAGGAGACGATCATGGCCGCGGATCCGGAGCGGCGCTACGCGTACCGGGTCGACGAGACCAACGCCCCCGGCATACGGGCCCTGCTGGAGGAGTGGCGCCTCTCCCCCTCCGGGTCCGGCACCCACGTCCAGTGGACCTTCGCGGCGGACGGCCCGGCCCCCGTCCGCTTCGCCCTCACCGCCGCCCGCCCCGGACTCGGGCACTCGTTCCGCTCCGCGGTCCGCGCGCTGGACCTGCGACTGGCGGCGCGGGGGCGCCGGGCGGACCAGAGGGATCAGGCCGAACAGACGGATCCGAAAGGTCAGCCGGGGCAGCCGGGCCAGCCCGGACAGCCCGGACAGCCCGGTCAGTAAGAGCCGTCCGGCCCACGATTCAGACCGCGGGGTGCCGCACCGCCAGGTCCCCGTAGCCGCCCGCCGACCAGACCCGGGTCCGGAACTCCTGCAGGGTCAGGGCCCGTTCGCCCGCGAAGTGGACCATGCCGCAGCGGCCGCAGTACCAGCCGTCCGCCCAGACGCGGTCGGCGGCCACCCGGCCCGGTTCGGTCCGGCGGCGCCAGGTCCGTACGGTCCGGCCCGACAGGGCGATGAGGAGGGCGCCCAGGAGCAGCAGGGCCGCACCGATCCAGGCGAGATAGGTGGCGGGCTGGTCGACCGCGAAGGGGCCGGCGCCGTCGGTCCCGTAGAGCCGTGGGGTCGTGCCGTTCTCGAACCACTTCCCCGCGATCGCACCCCAGACGAAGGCGCCGATCGAGGCGAGGACGAGCGTCACCCCGATACAGCCCGCGGCGCCGCCGTCCGGCTCCTCAGGGGCGACCGCGAGGGCCTTGGCCAGCGCCGAGTTCTCCTCGCGGATCGTGACGCTGTCGTCCTCGCCGCCGCCGCGCTCCACCCGCATGCTGGCCTTGGCCCGCAGGTACACGGCTGACACGCCGAGCACCCGGTCCTCCCGGCCGCACCGGGGACAGGCCAACGACTCCTCGCCGCCGCCACCTTGGCCCGGTGCACCCGTACCGCCGCCCGCGAACTCCGCCATGGCTCCCCCACCCCGCGCCGTACCCAAAAGTCAGCACAGCGTAGCCATCGGACCCGCCACCGGCGAGGGAAACGATTCAGCTGACGGGCTCGCTCCACACACCGGTCGCCAGCATGGTGTCGAGCGTCCGCGCGTACGGGGCGATGTCGAGCCCCTGCTCCGCCAGCCACGCGTCGGAGTAGTACTTGTCCAGGTAGCGCTCGCCCCCGTCGCACAGGAGGGTCACGACGCTGCCCGTGCGGCCCTCCGCCACCATCTCCGAGATGATCTTCAGCGCGCTCCACACACCGGTACCGGTGGAACCGCCCGCCTTGCGGCCGATCGCCATCTCCAGCGCTCGGCACGCCGCGACGCTCGCGGCGTCCGGAACCCGCATCATCCGGTCGATGGCGCCGGGGACGAAGCTCGGCTCCATCCGGGGCCGGCCGATGCCCTCGATGCGCGAGCCGCAATCGCTGGTCGCGTGCGGGTCGCCCTGCGTCCAGCCGTCGAAGAAACAGGAGTTCTCCGGGTCCGGGACGCAGATGCGGGTGTCGTGCTGCATGTAGTGCACGTAGCGGGCGATCGTCGCGGAGGTGCCGCCGGTACCGGCCGTGGCCACGATCCAGGCGGGCTCGGGGTAACGCTCCAACCGCAGCTGCTGGTACATCGATTCGGCGATGTTGTTGTTGCCGCGCCAGTCGGTCGCCCGCTCCGCGTACGTGAACTGGTCCATGTAGTGGCCGCCGGTGCGGGCGGCGAGCTCGGCCGACTCCTCGTACATCTTCATCGAGTCGTCGACGAAGTGGCATTCGCCGCCGTGGAACTCGATGAGCCGGCACTTCTCGGGGCTCGTCGTACGCGGCATGACGGCGATGAACGGGACGCCGATCAGTTTGGCGAAGTAGGCCTCCGAGACGGCGGTGGAACCGGACGAGGCCTCGATGACCGGGCGGCCGGGCCGGATCCAGCCGTTGCAGAGGGCGTAGAGGAACAGGGAGCGGGCGAGGCGGTGCTTGAGGGACCCCGTCGGGTGGGTGGACTCGTCCTTGAGGTACAGGTCGATGCCCCAGGCCTCCGGGAGGGGGAAGCGCAGCAGGTGCGTGTCGGCGGAGCGGTTCGCGTCCGCCTGCACCTTGCGGACGGCCTCTTTCAGCCACGCACGGTAGTCCGCGTCGCTGCGGTCGACGTCGATGGTCGTGGCGGTCGTACCGGTGGTGCTCATGCGCCGTGCTCCTTCGTACTTCCCGATGTCCCGAGTGCTCGGCGGGCCCGGCGCCACTTCGCCTTTCGCCGCCCGCTCTCGCAATGTACCCCCCTCACCTGCACAAACAGTCACTTTGGGTATCCATGCGGATCCCTTTCGATCGCGTTCGGTTGCACACAGGCCCACAGTGGGTGACCCTGGGGAGGCGTCACCGAGGGTGCAGCACCCGTAACACTGATGTCGGGGAGTCGCAGCCGTGATCAGTCATTCCCGCAGGCACTGCGTCGTCGAACTGCAGGCCCTGCCCTTGCGGATCGGACAGATCCGCCGAATCGTTTCGGCGCAACTGCGCCACTGGCAGCTCGATCCGCTCATAGACCGGGCGGCGCTCGGCGTGACGGAGCTGCTCAGCAACGTCCACCGCCATGCGCAGCCGGACAAGACCTGCACGGTCGAGATCGAGCTCCGCCTCGGCCGGCTGACCGTCTCCGTCTACGACAGCGACCCCCGCCTCCCGATGCTGCGGGATTCCGGGGCCGCCGAGGCTGCGGAGGCCGCCCGCCCCGCGGGCATCCCCCCGCTCGACGCCCTGGAGACCTCCGGACGCGGGCTCGCGCTCGTGGAGGCGCTCAGCGAGGCGTGGGGGGCCCGGCAGCAGGAAGACTGCGCGGGCAAGGTGGTGTGGTTCTCCCTGCGCGCCGCCCCCGGCCCCGCCGCACCGGAACGCCACCCGGTGCTCCTGGCCGAGAAGCCGGTGCTGCCGCGCGAGAAGAAGGCCGTACGGGACCCCGCGCCGGCCCCGCCCGTCGCCGCACCCGCCGAGCCGGTCTCCGCCGGCCTGTCGGTGACCGCCTCGGCCGGAGTCCGGCCCGGGTAGCCTCCGGCCCGCCGCAGCCGCCCGGAGGGGCGTCGAGTGCCGCGACGCGGTCGACCTTTCCCACCACCACGGAACAGGGCCGTCTCTTTCGGATCTTGCCGGATCCCGGGCCCGCGCGCGACGGCCCGGCCGTCAGGCCGCCGCGCCCAGGGTCCCGAGGGGGTCGTCCAGCACCGGCTGCCACGCCAGCTCGGCGGCGCCGACCAGGCTGTTGTGGTCGAGCGTGCACGGCAGGATCGGCACGCCGCCGCTGCGCCCCCACAGGCTGCGGTCCGCGACCACCGCGCGCAGCCGCTCGGGGTCGGCGTACAGCAGCTCGCGGTGGAGTCCGCCCAGGATGATCCGGTCCGGATTCAGGATGTTGACCAGGCCTGCGAGGCCCAGGCCGAGCCGGTCGATGAGCTCCTCGGTGGCCGCCCGTACCCCGGGGTCCGCGGCCTCCTCGCGCAGCAGGTCGCGGGCCTGCTGGAGCAGGGACACCTCGGGGCCCGGGGTGCGCCCGGCGGCGGTGAGGAAGGCCAGCGGGTCGGCCTCGACGTCGAGGCAGCCGCGGCTGCCGCAGTGGCAGGCGCGCCCCTCCGGGTTCACGGTGAGGTGGCCGACCTCCAGGGCCAGGCCCGAACTCCCGCTGTGCAGACGGCCGTCCAGGACAAGCGCCCCGCCGACCCCGCGGTGCCCGGTGGCCACGCACAAGAGGTGCTGCGCGCTGCGGCCGGCGCCGTGGCGGTGCTCGGCGAGCGCGGCGAGGTTCACGTCGTTGCCGGTCAGCGCCGGGCCGTCGATGCCGGCCTCCTTCACGCAGGCGGCGAAGATGGCCCGGACGGGGGAACCGGCCGGCCAGGCCAGGTGCAGCGGGTTCAGCGCCGTACCCTCCGGCTCCGCGACCGCCGAGGGCACCGCGAGGCCGGCGCCGATGCAGCGGCGGCCCGTCTGCGCGAGCAGCGCGGCCCCGGCTTCGACGACCGCGCCGAGCACCTGCGCGGGGTCGGCCGACACCGGGACCCGGCCGGGGGCAGTGGCGACGATCCGGCCGCCGAGGCCGACCAGGGCGGCCCGGAACCCGTCCGAGTGCACCTGTGCCGCCAGGGCCACCGGGCCGTTCTCGTCCACGGAGAGCCGGTGCGAGGGACGGCCCTGGGTTCCGCCGGCCCCGCCGGGTCGGGAGTCCACGCGGATCAGGCCGAGCGCCTCCAGCTCTGCGGCGACGGCGCCGGCGGTGGCCCGGGTGACACCTAGCTCGGCGGTCAGGACGGCGCGGGTCGGGGCCCGGCCGGTGTGGACGAGCTCCAGCGCCGGCCCGAGCGCACCGCGGCCCCGCTCCAGCTTGGTCCGCGCGGAGCCGGCTGATGCCGCAGTGGCGGCCGCCGATGCCGACGCAGCGGAGGCTGACGCCGCGGACGTCGCAGCCGCAGACGTCGCGGAGGCCTCGGGCGCCGTCGGCGCGACGGAGGCTCCGGCCCTGTCGGACCCCTCGGCCCTGTCGGACCCCTCGGCCGTGCCGGTCCCTTCGGTACCGTCCGTCCCAGTGGTCCCGTCCGTCCCAGCGGACACCGTGGTCACATCCCCCACCCGCCGCGGGGCCCCGTTGCCGTTCATGACAGCGATCCTCGCATGATCGGAGGGCCGGGGGCGCCGCCCGCTAGTGCTGTGACCGGGAAGGTCCACCGGGTCGCGACGCCCGGCACGGCACCTCGCCGCGTTGTCGGACCACGGAAGTACGTCCAGTACGAGCCGTGGCC
>NZ_JBHWMB010000125.1:0-14457 GCF_042730015.1 Streptomyces sp. NPDC059957
GGACGTAAAGCGTGATTTGTGGCGCTGGAAGAGGCCGCGCCCTGTCGAAGCCGAGCAGAGGGCGCCTAAATCATGCAGTCCAGGCCGACACCCCACCCCGCCCCCGGCACCGACCCACCCGCAGCCAGGCAGACGCCGACCACACCCCAGCCCCGCCGGCGTTTGAGGCGCAGGGGCCCGGGGACCGGCCCCCGGCAACGGCGGCTCAGGGAGACCTGAAGTGGGCCCGGATCAGGGACTCCGCCTCCGCCACGTCACCCGTGGACAGCGCGGCCACAACCGCCACGTGCTCCGCCGCGTCCGCGACGAGGTCCGTCCGGCGGATGCGGCGGGGCCCCGGCAGGGGCCACTGGGAGCGGCGGTGGAGGTCCTCCGCCACCAGGAGGAGCTGACCGTTGCCCGCCAGCGCGAGCACCGCACGGTGAAACGCCCGGTCCGCGTCGGCATACCGCGCCGCATCACCCGCGGCCGCCGCAGACTCCGCCTCCGCCGCCACAGGCGCCAGCCCGGCCCACGCCCCGGCCGGCACCGTACGGGCCAGCCGCAGCATCACGGGGACTTCGAGCAGCGCCCTGACCTCGGCCAGTTCCGCCAGCTCCCCCGGGGTCCGGGTCAGGACCCGGAAGCCCCGGTTCGGGAGGCATTCGACGACCCCCTCCAGCGCCAGCTGCTGCATCGCCTCGCGCACGGGCGTCGCGGAGACCCCGAAGCGCTCCCCCAGGGCCGGGCCCGAGTAGATCTCCCCCGGGGCCAGCTCGCCCGCGACCAGCGCCCCGCGCAGGGCGTCGAGGACCTGCCCCCGCACGGAGTGGCGTACCACTTTGCGGTCCTGCTGCTCCGGTACCCGGGCTCGGGCCGTATCGCGCACTCGGTCCTCCACGGGTTTCGACCTGCCCCGAAGGATAGCCCGCCTTCCCACACCCCACGGAGATCAGGTAAGGTAAGGCTTACCTGTTAACGATCGCGTGATTCGGTGGTTCGCCATGACCGTAACGGCCGTCGCGCCCGCCGAGGGCCACGTCCACGTCCGCCCCGTACGCACCCCCGCCCCGACCGGCTCTCCGGTGGCGGACGCCTACGCGCGGCTGACCGGGGCCTACGGCGGACTGCGCGTCACCGAGCTCGCCCCGCACGAACCCTCCCCTCGCGGTGTGGGGTGGGTTGGTGCGGACGAGCTCGCGGCGGGCGGCGAGCCCTTGGAGGCGTTCCTCGCGTGGGACGAGGCGCAGATCCTCCGCGACTACGGGCGCGCGGGCCGGCCGGACGTCGTGGCGGGGTTCGGGCTGCACCGGTACGCGTGGGAGGCCTGTCTGCTGTTCACGGCTCCCTGGTTCCTGGACCGGCGCGTGCCGCTCCTGCCCCCGGATGCCGTGTCCTTCCACCGGACCGACGGCCGGATGGCCGTACGCGTCCACTCGTTCGCCTGCCTGCCGGACGACCCGGCGGCAGCGCTCCCCGGGGCCCGGGTCGTGCCCGACGAGGACGCGCTGCGCGCAGAGGTACGGGCTGCGGTGGCCCAGCACCTCGAACCGCTCATGGAGGGCTTCGGCCCCCGGATGCGGCGCGGGCGGCGCGCCCTGTGGGGCATGGTCACCGACGACGTGGTCGAGAGCCTCTGGTACGTGGCCAACCTGCTCGGCGAAGCCGAGGAACAGCGGGCCGTGCGCGAGCTGGACCGGCTCTTCCCCGGCACGACCGCCCCGTACACCGGAGGCGCGGGCTTCCGCACCCTGGAGGCCCCGGACGGCCGGGAGCTGCCCACCCGTGACCGGGCGAGCTGCTGCTTCTTCTACACGATCCGCCCGGACGACACCTGCGTCACCTGCCCCCGCACCTGCGACGAGGACCGCGTGGCACGCCTGACGGCCGACGCCTGAGAAAACCCGGTCCCGCCCTACGGCCCTACGGCGCCAGGGTGCGCAGTACGCAGAACTCGTTCCCCTCGGGGTCGGCCATGACCACCCAGCTCCGGTCCGGGCCCTGGCCCACGTCCGCCAGGGCGGCGCCGAGGCCGAGCAGCCTGGTCACCTCGTCCTCGGTACTGCGGTCGATCGGGCTGACGTCGAGGTGCAGCCGGTTCTTCGCGTCCTTGCCCTCGGGCACGCGGACGAACACCAGGGTGGGCGGCATGTGACGGGCCCGGATGTCCTCGACGGTGGGCACCCAGGAGCCGATCTCGACCATGTCCTCGCTCCGGTCGATGACCTTGATGTCCAGGACCTCGCACCAGAAGGCCGCGAGCCGCTCCGGATCGTGGCAGTCGACGCTCAACTCGGTGAACCTGCTCGTCATGGGTCTCCCAGGCGGTGCGGACCGCCGGCCGCACCCTCGGCGCCGACGGTCGGCCAGTGTCACCCACCCGGCCGTACGGACGCCACCGGGTTTCCGCGCCGCCGCCTCCGACGCCTCAACCCACCCGTCCGGCTGACGGAAATCGAACTCAACTCGACTCACACGAGCTGGAGTTCGATCCGCAACACCCTATCCGGCGGGCTCCGCCCCCCGTTGGCGTCCACTTGCCCCGAAACCCGCGTGTACGGCTCACCGGCTGGGCCACTATGGCGCCCGGAAAGCCGCACCGGCCACAAGCCGAACAGCCGCATACGCGAGGCAAGGGACAACCGCATGAGACTGACCGACATATCGCTGGACTGGCTGCTGCCCGGCAGCCTGCTGATCCTGGGCGTACTTGCGGCAGTGGCGGTACTGGCCCGGGGCAAGCGCGAAAGCGAGAAGGCCGCGGTGGCCGAGGACAGCTGGGAGCGCAGCGAGGAGCGGCGGCGGCGCAAGGAAGCCATCTACGGGACCGCCTCCTACGTCCTGCTCTTCTGCTGCGCGGCGGTCGCCGCGGCGCTCTCCTTCCACGGGCTGGTCGGCTTCGGCCGGCAGAACCTCAACCTCACCGGAGGCTGGGAGTACCTGGTCCCCTTCGGTCTCGACGGCGCCGCCATGTTCTGTTCGGTGCTCGCCGTCCGCGAGGCCAGCCACGGCGACGCGGCCCTCGGTTCGCGCATGCTGGTCTGGCTGTTCGCGGGAGCCGCCGCCTGGTTCAACTGGGTGCACGCCCCGCGCGGCCTCGGCCACGACGGGGCTCCGCAGTTCTTCGCCGGCATGTCGCTCTCGGCGGCCGTGCTCTTCGACCGTGCGCTGAAGCAGACCCGCCGGGCCGCACTGCGCGAACAGGGCCTGATTCCACGGCCGTTGCCGCAGATCCGGATGGTTCGCTGGCTGCGGGCACCGCGGGAGACCTTCGGTGCGTGGTCGCTGATGCTGCTGGAGGGGGTCCGCACGCTCGACGAGGCCGTGGACGAGGTGCGCGAGGACAAGAAGGAGAAGGAGAACGACCGGC
The DNA here is from genome assembly GCF_042730015.1 of Streptomyces sp. NPDC059957. Lineage (NCBI taxonomy): Bacteria > Bacillati > Actinomycetota > Actinomycetes > Kitasatosporales > Streptomycetaceae > Streptomyces > Streptomyces sp. NPDC059957. The sequence continues at coordinate 3,350 of NZ_JBHWMB010000125.1, forward strand.
ACCGCCGGCGCGAGCAACACCGCCTGGACCGGGCGCACATCAAGGCGCTCGGCCGGCAGAACCGGGCGTTCGGGCGCGTGGCCCGCGCCCGTCAGGTCGAGGTGCCGGGGCTGGCCCCCGGAGCGGGCTCCGCGCCGGCCGGCGCGGAGCCGGCCATAGCGGAAACCGGACAGCTGCCCCTACGGCGCCGGCCCTCCCTGCAGGCCGTGAGCGGAACCGAAGCCCGTTACACGGCTGACGTGGCAGACATGACAGACACGGCCATCGGTCCCCGGACGGTGGACCTCACCGCCGAGGACGACACGCAGACGCTCCCCCGGCTCGACTCGCTGGAACGCAAACTGAAGGACCTGGAGCAGCAGTTCGGATGACCCGCTGACGGGCACGCCCCCGTCCGGGATCCGCTGCGCGGGGTCCGCCCGATCACTCAGGCGGACTCCGCCCCCTTCGCCCCGTCGAGCTCGAACCACACCACTTTGCCGCCGCCGAGCGACAGCCCGAGCGCGTCCACGCCCCAGGCGTCTGCGAGCGACTGCACCAGTACCAGCCCTCTGCCGTGCGTACCGTCGTCGGCGGACGGTACGTGCGGGCGGGGCCGGCGGGCGGCGTAGTCGCGGACCTCCACCCGCAGCCTGTCGGCGGCGAGCGTTGCGGAGACCTCGGCTCCCTGATCGGTGTGGACGAGGGCGTTGGTGACGAGCTCGGTGATCAGCAGCTCGGCCACCTCGGCGGCCTCCGCCCTGCACCGGTGGCGCATCAACTCCCTCAAATCCCTTCGCACTTCCCCTATTGCCTTGAGATCGGCCCGCCGCACGCTCCGGGTGATCCCCGACGCGTGCACCGCCGCCCCGTCCTCGGCCGACGGTTCGCGCGGCACAGGCCGCCCTCTCCGCCACAGCTTTCCGGTCTTCGCCCCCACCCGCACGGCGATGTACCTCCCGTATGTCCCCGCTGACGGCCCGCCTGTCGAACAGGCCTACGGGATGCATGCCCCCCGGGGAAATCCGCACGCATCCGGGCTCAAGGGCGCGGCACGTTACGGAGGTTGGATCGCGCCATCTGGATCATCCGGCCCACCCCTCCGTCCAGCACGATCTTGCTGGCCGAAAGTGCGAATCCGGTCACCATCTCGGCGCTGATCTTCGGTGGAATCGACAGGGCGTTGGGGTCCGTGACCACGTCCACCAGAGCGGGTCCCTTGTGCTTGAAAGCATCCCTCAAAGCCGCTGTGAGCTGCTTGGGCTTCTCCACCCGGACCCCGTACGCGCCCGCCGCGCGGGCGATCGCCGCGAAGTCGGGGTTCTTATTCGTCGTTCCGTACGAAGGAAGGCCGGAAACCAACATCTCCAACTCGACCATGCCGAGGGATGAGTTGTTGAAGAGGACCACTTTGACGGGGAGGTCGTACTGCACCAGGGTGAGGAAATCTCCCATCAGCATGGAGAAACCGCCGTCGCCGGACATCGACACCACTTGACGTCCGCGATCGGTGAACTGTGCGCCGATGGCCTGGGGAAGGGCGTTGGCCATGGAGCCGTGGCTGAAGGAGCCGATGATGCGGCGCTTTCCGTTCGGGGAAAGATAGCGCGCCGCCCATACGTTGCACATGCCTGTATCCACGGTGAACACGGCGTCCTCGTCGGCCAGTTCGTCGAGGACCGCGGCGACGTACTCGGGGTGGATGGGTGTGCGCTTCTCCACCTTGCGCGTGTACGCCTTCACCACTCCCTCCAGGGCGTCCGCGTGCTTCTTCAGCATCCGGTCGAGGAACCGGCGGTCCGTCTTGGCCTTCACCCGGGTGTTCAGCGCGCGCAGGGTCTCGCGCACGTCGCCCCAGACCGCGAGGTCCAGCTTGGTTCGGCGGCCCAGGTGTTCGGGCCGGATGTCCACCTGGACGATCTTGACGTCGTCGGGCAGGAAGGCGTTGTAGGGGAAGTCCGTGCCGAGCATGATCAGCAGATCGCACTCGTGGGTGGCCTCGTAGGCCGCGCCGTAGCCGAGCAGCCCGCTCATGCCGACGTCGTACGGATTGTCGTACTGGATCCATTCCTTGCCGCGCAGGGCGTGCCCGATCGGCGCCTTGACCCGGCCGGCGAACTCCATGACCTCGGCGTGCGCGCCGGCGGTGCCGCTGCCGCAGAAGAGGGTCACCCGGTCGGCCTCGTCGACGAGCCGGACCAGCTTGTCGATCTCCCCGTCACCCGGCCGTACGGTCGGCCGCGCGGTCACCAGCGCCTGCTCGACGCTCTGCTCCGGTGCGGGCAGGGAGGCGATGTCCCCGGGCAGGGACACCACGCCCACGCCGCCGCGGCCGACGGCGTGCTGGATGGCGCTCTGCAGGACCCGGGGCATCTGGCGGGGGTTGGAGATCAGCTCGCTGTAGTGGCTGCATTCCGTGAACAGCCGGTCGGGGTGGGTCTCCTGGAAGTAGCCGAGGCCGATCTCGGAGGAGGGGATGTGGGAGGCCAGCGCGAGGACCGGAGCCATCGAGCGGTGGGCGTCGTAGAGCCCGTTGATCAGGTGGAGGTTGCCGGGGCCGCAGGATCCCGCGCACGCGGCGAGGGAGCCGGTGATCTGGGCCTCCGCGCCGGCCGCGAAGGCGGCGGTCTCCTCGTGGCGGACCTGGATCCACTCGATGCCGCCGGTGCGGCGGATCGCGTCGACGACGGGGTTGAGGCTGTCCCCGACGACTCCGTACATCCGGCGCACGCCGGCGCGCACGAGAATGTCGATGAACTGCTCCGCCACGTTCTGCTTGGCCATGGAGGGGGCGCCCTTTCCGGTTCGGCTCTGCCGGGTGCGCCTCCCATCCACGCATGATCCGCCGGGTTACGCCTCCCAGACCGCGGCGGCCGTCCGGTCGTCGGCGTAGCCCTTGAGGCGGAGCTGGGTGTCCGCGAGGAAGGCGGCGAGGCCCGGCGGGGGTACGTCGGCCCAGCGGTCGGCGAGCTCGGCGGAGAGCGGCTCCTCCTCGCGCATCGGGTCCGCTAGGCCCCCGGAGCACAGGAGCAGGGTGTCTCCGGGGCGGGCCACGGAGGCCCTGAAGCGGAACGCAGCCGGATCGCCCGACGCCGGTCCCGGATCCTCCAGGTCCCGCCACTGTCCGTCCCGGAGGCGGAACAGCCCGCCCGCGCCCGCGCCGAAGCAGACCCGGGTGCGGCAGCCGGGGTCGACCGGCAGGAGCAGTCCGCGCAGCCCGGCCGTATAGCCGTCCTCCGGGAGCCCCAGCTCGGCGGCGCGGGCGCGCAGCTGCCCGTAGCCGCGGTCGGTGAGCCGCTGGAGCCCCGAGCGCAGGGCTTCGCGCCGGCCGTCCCTGATGTCCTGCGACAGCCGCTCCTGGCTCCGCCCGACGGCTCCCGCGACGGAGCGGCACACGTCGGCGGCGGCCTCGGCGGCTCCGGGCGCGGACCGGTCCCCGCCGGCGAGCACGACCAGGACCAGCGCGTCGGGGCCGGTGCCGAAGCGGGCGGTGAGCAGGAAGTCCCGCCGGGCCTCGCCCCGGAACCGGGCGGAGTCCCCGCGCACGGAGGCGGCGCGCAGCGTGTAGCCGCCGTACTGGGCCCCCTCCAGCACGGTGTCGGGGGTCAGCGCGGCGAGCCCGGCCGGATCGGCGGCGGGCAGCGCGATGGGCTCCGCGGCGTAGGTGGGCGGCCGGTCCCCCAGATGCGCCACCACGGGCCGCGGCCCCCCGGAAACCCCGCCTCCCGAAACCCCGCCGGCCCGACCCCCCGGCCCGGCCTCCGGGACGGCTCCCGGGCCGGTGTCGCCGCCTGCCACCCCGCCCGGCTCGCCGGACAGGACCCCGTGACCGGAGCCCGACCCGAGGCCGGCGCCGTCCCCGGCCGCGGGAGCGGCACCCCAGCCCGCCCCGGACCCGGGATGCGACCCCAGGGCGAAGCCGGTGCCGAGGTCAGGACCTGAATCGAGCCCGGGTCGGAATCCGGCTCCCGAAGCTGCCCCTGAGCCGTGACCGTGCCTGCCGCCGGGCCCGGAACCGGCCCCCGCGCCGGCACTGGAGCCTGGCCCGACACCAGGACCCGCGCCCAGGCCGGACCCGGGGACCGGACCGGGGTCGGACGCGCGACCAGGCGCGGGACCGGTGTCGGAGGCGGGACCGGTGTCGGAGGCGGCCCCTGGGCCGATGCCGGCGTCAGGGGCGGGACCGGGACCAAAGCCCATGCCGGACCCCGGACCGGCGGCGAGGCCGGACCTCGGATCTGAGCCGGGGCCGGACCTCGGCCCAGGAATCGGAGCGGAGCCGGCGCCGGAGCCTGGAGCCGGAGCAGAGCCCAAGCCTGACGCTGAAGCCGGCCCAGAGCCCTGGCCGGACCCGGAAGCGGGGCCCGGCGATGGGTCGGTGTCCGGACCCGTCCACGGATCGCCGCCGCGGCCCGCACCAGGGGCCGGGCCGGACCCTGCCGGGGTGCCCGGTGCCGGGCCGGACCCCGCCGGAGTCGCCGGGGCCGGGCCGGACCCCGCCGGGGTGGCTGGGCTCTGGTGCCCGGTTCCGGCGTACGCGCCGTCGGGGCTGTGCCCGGACCCTGCCGGGGCCGGCTTCGGGGGCGCAGCCGCTGGGGGCGTCTCGTCCCGTAGGCCCCAGCTCCAGTCGGACGGCTCCCCCGAGTCCTCTGCGGGGAGCGCGGGCGGGACGGCGACGCTGCCGAGCGCGTACCAGGTCTGGCCGCCCTCCCGGGGGTCCCGGGGAGGCGGCAGCACCGGGCCGCCGTACGCGTCCTCCGGCCAGGCCCCCGGCTCCGCCGCCGGTCCGGAGTCCGCCGCGGGCACCGCTCCGGGATCGGGCGCGTGCGGCCCCGAATCCGGTACTGGCGGCCCGGCCTCCACCACCGGCCGAGGGTCCGCCGCGGGCAGCGTGGCCTCGGGGGCCGGCCGGGGAGCCGGGACAGGGGGGCCCGCCTCCGCCACCACCCCGGAACCCGGCACGGGCCCCGTGGCCTCAGGCGCCGGCCCAGGGGCAGGTCGAGGCGGCCCCGCCTCCGCCGCCGGCCCGGTGGCCGGCTCCGGGGCGTCCGGCGTCACGGGGCCCGGGTCCCTTCGGGGGTGGGGTACCGGGGACGGGGTCGGGGCCACCAGGACCGCCGCCGAGCGGAAGCGGTGTTCCAGGGTGTCCCGGGGGTCTGGTTCCGGTCCCGCGTCGGGGTCTTCGTAGAGCTTCTGCCACCAGTCATCCGCGCCCGCGTCCCGCTGACTCATGGCCCTCATTGTCGGGCTCCCGTGCAGCCGAAATCCGGCGAACGCCAGAAAAAGGGCAGGGAGAGCAGCGAAAAAGGAGGGCCCATCGGACCGCCGTCCGATGGACCCCCCTGCTCCATGTCGTACGACTTACCGAATGTCGTACGCCCGCGCGACCATCTGGGTGACGGTGGCGCCGTTCTTGTCGGTCAGCTCGACCTTGAGCATGACCTGCTTGCCCGCGGCCCCGGCGTGGTCCACGGTCGCGGTCCACTGCCCGCCGCGCTCGCTCACCTTCGCCTCGGTCCAGCTGCCGCCCTCGTCGTACGAGTACGACAGCTTGGCCGACTTGAGCGCGCCCGGCGCGTAGCCCGCGTGCCCGCTGACCGCGAGGCCGATCTTCTGGCCGTTGGCCGCGGCCAGGGTCTTCATGCCGTCCAGCGGGGCGGAGATCCGCGGGAAGAGGATCGGCAGCGCCTGCGAGTACTGCGCCGCGTCCAGCTTCGAGCGGAAGGTCCAGGTGGTCTGGATCCCGGAGGAGCGCTGCCAGGTACGGGCCGGCTGGCCGAACTTCTCCAGCTGCTGGGTCAGTTCGTACGTGGCCTCGCCGGCCGGGACCTCGAAGACCCCGAACGGGTAGCCGGTGTCGCCCAGCGATTCGCCGTCGCGCTTGAGCGAGACGTTGCCGAGGTCGCCGAAGCCGCCCTGCTGCGCGTAGTGGCCGCTGTCGCCCCAGATGGCGGAGGCGAAGCCGATCAGGTTGCCCTGACGCTCGGCGGCCAGCTGTTCCTTGCCCGCCGTGTCGCGCGACGCGACCGGGCCGATGACCCCGTCGTACCAGCTCTCGGCGCGCTTGGAGCCCGCCTTGTAGGTGCGGTGCTGGTCGGTCATGAACTCGCCCCACGGGAAGCTGCTGGAGACCAGGTGGTCCCAGGCGGTGTCCCCTGCGGAGTAGTACTCGGTGCGCTTGCCCGGTACCGCGACGGTGTCGATGGAGCCGAAGTACACGGCGTTGCCGAGCGGGCGGTAGGCCCCGGTGACGTCGATGAAGTCGGCGGCGACGCCCATCGACTGGTAGGCCGATTCGACGGCGCCCAGGTCACGGTCGCGCACCCGGTAGGTGCGGTCCCCGCGGACCTGGCCCTTCTCGATCTGGGCCAGGTTGTAGACGTACGGGCTCTTCGCGCTGCCCTTCCAGCTCAGCGTGACCGCGCCCTTGCCGAGCTTGGCCAGCAGGGCCTGGCCCTCGGCCGATTCGACGGTCAGCACCGGGAGGGAGCCGCCCGCGTAGCCGGTGAAGGCCTGCCAGCGGCCGGGTGCGTCGCGGTAGAGGAGGACGGCCTTGGCTCCGGCCGCCTTCGCGTTGCCCGCGATCTCGTACGCCGAGCCCTCGTCCGCAGTCTTGACCAGGACGACCGCGCCCTTGGCGGCGACGGCGGCGAGCTCCTCGGGGGTGCCCGAGCCCGCGTTCACGAGCGGGGCGCTGCCGGCGCCGTCGAGGTTCGCACTGCCGGTGGAGGCGGTGATCGGGTGCAGCACCTGGCCGCCGCTCGCCTTCAGCTCGGAGAGCAGCGGAGCGGCCGCCCGCCAGTAGCTGCCGAACTCGTAGTCGCCCTCCTTGGCCGTGCCGTCGACCGAGGCGTAGTAGCCGCGGATCGTACGGCCGCCCATGGCGGTGCCGGCGTGCTGCCAGCCCTCCGCGCCCCAGGAGCGGGAGAAGGCGAGGGTGGTGGAGCGGGCCTCGGTGGGCTTGTCGGTGGCGATGCTCAGCCTGGCCGCCTTGCGGGCGTCCAGCACGATCACCGTGTCCTTCTTGACCTCGGTCTGCGGGCGGCCGAGGTAGGTGAGCGAGTCGTACATCCCCGGGTTCTCGCCGGCGTCGGGGGTGCCGACGAAGGCGGAGAGGAAGTACGAGCCCGGGCGGACCCGGTAGACCTGGTCGGCGGCGCCCTCGTTGAAGCGGCGCTCACCGGTGGCGTCGTCGGTGCCGATCACGTCCAGGGAGGACGGTCCGGTGGCCGGCTTGCCCGCGCGGTCGAGGAGCTTGACGCGCAGGGTGACCGTCTCCGGCTCCACGTAGAGGGAGAAGGGGGTGGAGACGTGCACGCCTTTGGCCGTGGCGACGACGCGGCCGGTGACGTCCCCGTACTGGGAGCGCTCCAGCTTCGCGGCGGGGTCCAGGGCGAGCGGCACCTTGACGGTGGCGCCGGCCGGGACGGTCACGGTGCGCCGGTCCAGGCGGGCGACCTGGCTGCGGACGGCGGAGCCGTCGTTGCCGGTGACCTTCTCGACGGAGAGGTTCAGCGTGACGGGCTTGGTGCCCGTGTTGGTGTACGGGACCGAGACCGCGGTGCGGTCGCTGCGGTCCTGCGGCCAGTTGAAGGTGCCGCCCTGGAGCGCGGGGGCGCCGGTGACGGTGGTGTCGATGGCGGCCTTGACGTCGAGCCGCCCGCCACCGGTCTCCCGTACGTCGCCCGGGACCGCGGTGTTGGCGGAGCCGACCAGGGCGGCCTTGATCTGCTGCGGGGTCCAGTCGGGGTGGCGCTGCTTGACGATGGCGGCGGCGCCCGCGACGTGCGGGGTGGCCATCGAGGTACCCGACATCGACTGGTACGCGTACACCCCGCGGCCGCCCGCGGCGGCGGCGGAGATCTGGACGCCGGGGGCGGCGATCTCGGGCTTGAGGGTGTGGTTCAGGCCCGCCGGACCGCGGCTGGAGAAGGAGGCCGTCTTGTCGTCGCGGTCCACGGCGCCCACCGTCAGCACGCTGGGCGCGCAACCGGGCGAGGAGACCGTGTTGTTGCCGGGGCCGGAGTTGCCGGCGGCGATGACGAACAGGCTGTTGCTGCTCTGCGCGAGCGCCTCGGTGGCCGCGGCCATCGGGTCGTCGCAGGAGAGCTGGGAGGGGTCTCCCAGACTCATGGAGATCACGTCGGCCTTGCTGTCCACGGCCCACTGCATGCCCGCGATGATCCACGAGTCCAGGCCGTAGCCGGAGTCGTTGAGGACCTTGCCGCTGAGCAGCTGCGCGCCGGGGGCGACGCCCTTCTTCGCCCCGCCGCTCTCGGCGCCGGAGCCGCCGACGGTGGAGATGGTGTGGGTGCCGTGGCCCTGGCGGTCCTCGGCGGTGTCCGAGTCGGTGAAGTTCTTCGCCTCGGCCACCCGCCCCTTGAGGTCGGGGTGTTCGAGGTCGGTGCCGGTGTCGAGGACGGCGACCTTGGTGCCCGTGCCGTCGAATCCGGCGGCCCACGCGGCGGTGGCGCCCACCTGCTTCGTGGAACGCTCCAGGTTCGCCTGGACCTTGCCGTCCAGCCACAGCTTCTTCAGCCGGGGGGCGGCGGCCGACCGTGCGTGGGGGTTGATGTTCGCCCCGGTGACGTCGGCCCAGAAGTCGGCGGCCTTCTGCTTGTCGGCGGCGAGCGCGACGCCGCCGATGGAGCCGAGGACCAGCGACTGCTCGGCGCCGGCCGGAACGGGCGGGGTGCTGCGCGCCAGGCCCGCGGAGCCCTCGTACACGGCGATCAGCGGGAGCTTCTTGGCGTGCGCGTCGTCGTAGCCCTGCCGGATCAGGCCGGTGACGTTGAAGAGTTCCTCGTCGGCCTTGCCCGCGGCGAGCGCCTTGATCGCGCTCTCGGGGTAGACGTAGAGGTCCTTGCCCGCCTGGCGGGTCTGCACGATCGGCTGCGAGCCGTCCTCGCGGGGCATCGCCGTTGCGGCGGTGCGGCCCGCCGCGTCGGTGGACACCAGGATCCGGTCACCGGTGACCAGGGTCACCGTGACGGGTCCGGTGGGCTGCCGGGCGGCGGCCTCGCTCCCGGTGAGGGGCCTCTTCTCGGTGCCGGTCCCTGCTCCGGACGCTCCGTCGCTCGGCTGTGCCGTGGACGGGCCCACGGCCGTGACGGCCAGGACGGCGGCGATGGCCGCTCCCAGTGCCGTACGCGATATCGGGCGCATCGCTCTCTCCAGGTGAATTCCGGCCAACTACTGCATTGCACGGCGAAAACGCCGCGTAAATGGCTTCTGGCCAGCGGATGTTGGTGCTGCGGTGGCGCCACCTTGGCAGAGGGGCGGGGGGTGCGGCGATGATGTCGGCGGCGGGTTTGCGCCGTGGCCGCTTCCCGCCAGGAACGGCACTGAGAGGGTTGGGTGGACGGGTTGCTGAGTGCGATAGGCCTCGACGAAGGACAGGAGTCCGCTTACCGCGCGCTGGTCGCGCTGGGGGCGGCGGAGATACCGGACCTCGCGCACCGGCTGACGCTGCCGGTGCAGCAGACCGAACGGACCCTGCGCCACCTGGAGCGCCACGGGCTCGCCGCCCAGTCCTCCGCCCGGCCCGGCCGGTGGGTGGCGGCCCCGCCCGGAGTGGCCCTGGGCGCCCTGCTCACCCAGCAGCGGCACGAGCTGGAGCAGGCGGAGCTGGCGGCGGCCCTGCTGGCGGAGGAATACCGGGCGGAGGCCAGCGAGCCCGCCGTGCACGACCTGGTGGAGGTGGTGACGGGCGCCAGCGCGGTGGCCCACCGCTTCCACCAGCTCCAGCTCGGCGCGGTGGAGGAGGTGCTCGCGCTGGTCAGCGGCCGGCCTCAGGTGGTGACGGGGACGGACAACGAGGCGGAGGACCGGGCGGCCGTACGGGGGGTCTCGTACCGGGTGGTCATCGAACGGGAGGTGCTCACCCTGCCGAGCGGGATCCGAGAGGCGTCCACGGCGCTGGCGCGCGGCGAGCACATCCGGGTGACGGGCCAGGTGCCGACCAAACTCGTCATCGCGGACCGGTCGCTCGCGATGGTCCCGCTGACGGCGCGCGGCGCGGAGCCGGCGGCGCTGGTCGTCCACGCGTCGGGGCTGCTGGAGTCCCTGATGGGCCTCTTCGAGGCGGTCTGGCGGGAGTCGCTCCCGCTGCGGCTGGGCTCCACCGGGGCGCCGGAGGAATCCGACGGCGGACCCGACGCCACGGACCTGGAGATCCTCACCCTGCTCCTGGCGGGGATGACGGACGCGAGCGTGGCGAAGCACCTGGAACTGGGCCTGCGGACGGTCCAGCGGCGGGTCAAGGGCCTGATGGAGCTGTCGGGCGTCACGACCCGGCTCCAGCTCGGCTGGCACGCGTACGAACGGGGCTGGGTGGCCCGATAGCCCCGGGCCGGGCAGGCTGGGCAGATGGACCTGCCTCAGCTGCCCCAGTTGCTGCTGGTGGGGCTGGTGCTGGTGCTCGGATTGCTCGGGGTACTGGTCCCCGGCGCCCCCGGCACCCTCCTGGTCTGGGCCGGCCTCCTGTGGTGGGCGCTGCACGAACGGACGTCGGTGGCCTGGGGCCTGCTGGCGGGCGCGACGGCGCTGCTCCTGGTGGTGCAGGTGGTGAAGTGGCTGCTGCCCCCGCGGCGGCTCCGAGGGATCGGGGTCACCCGCCGGATGGTGGTGTACGCGGGTGTGGGCGCGGTACTGGGCTTCGTGCTGCTCCCGGTCGTGGGCACGGTCCCCGGCTTCGTGGGCGGCATCTACCTCTGCGAGCGACGCCGCCTGGGCACCCACGGGGAGGCGTGGGCGTCGGTACGGGCGGTGATGCGGGCGGTGGGGACGAGCGTGCTGGTGGAGCTGTTCGCGTGCCTGCTGGTGGTGGGGGCGTGGGTGGGGACCCTGCTGTGGGCGTAGCCGGCGGGCCCGGTCCCGCGCGGGGCGAGTCCCCTGCCCACCCTTCGCCCGTTCCCCGGGGCCCAGCCCCCGGACCCCCGCTCCGCAAACGCCGGAGGGGCTGAGATGGCACGGGCGCTGCATCGCTACGCGCACGCGACAGGCCGACATCGGCCAAATCCAGCCCCTCCGGCGTTTGAGGAGCGGGGTCCGGGGCGGAGCCGGAGGGGGCCCGGGGGTCACCCCGGGCCCCCCCCCCAGCCCCCCTTTGCGTTCCGACAGGGGCTCGA
>NZ_JBHWMB010000126.1:0-14128 GCF_042730015.1 Streptomyces sp. NPDC059957
GCGTTAGGGAAACGCCCGGTTTACATTCCGAACCCGGAAGCTAAGCCTTTCAGCGCCGATGGTACTGCAGGGGGGACCCTGTGGGAGAGTAGGACACCGCCGAACAATTTTTCAAAGGACCCCTGGTCCAGCGTTCAACGCTGGAGCAGGGGTCTTTTTTGTTTTCCAGAGCTTTACGGAGCTTTACTCAGCTTTACGCCGAAGCGCGGCCATGGGTTGGTTGCGCGAGAATGACTAGCGGTACCCCGAAGACAGGAGTCACACCCATGTCCAACTCTCCCGACGATCGTCCGGAGCGCGAGCCTCGGCGCAACGACGGCGGTGACAGGGGCGGCTACCGCGGGGGCCGTGACGACCGTGGCGGCGAGCGTCCGCCGTTCCGTCGCGATGACCGCCCCACCGGTGGCGGCGACCGTCCTGCCGGCGGTGGCTTCCGCCGTGACGACCGTGGCGGCCGTCCGGCCGGCGGTGGCGACCGTCCGTCGTACCCGCGTCGCGATGACCGTCCCTCCGGTGGCGGCGACCGCCCCTCCGGCGGTGGCTTCCGCCGCGATGACCGTGGCGGCCGTCCGGCCGGCGGTGGCGATCGCCCGTCGTACCCGCGTCGCGACGACCGTGGCGGCGACCGTCCCACTGGTGGTGGCTTCCGCGGCAACGACCGTGGTGACCGTCCCTCTGGTGGCGGTTTCCGCGGCAACGACCGTGGCGACCGTCCGTCGTACCCGCGTCGTGACGACCGCCCCTCCGGTGGCGACCGCCCGTCGTACCCCCGTCGTGATGACGACCGCGGTGGGTTCCGTGGCGGCCGTGACGACCGTGGCGGCGACCGTCCGTCGTACCCCCGTCGCGACGACCGTCCCTCCGGTGGCGACCGTCCGTCGTACCCCCGTCGTGACGACCGTCCCTCCGGTGGTGGCTTCCGCGGCAACGACCGTGGTGACCGTCCCTCCGGCGGTGGTTTCCGTGGGAACGACCGTGGCGACCGCCCGTCGTACCCGCGTCGTGACGACCGCCCCTCCGGTGGCGACCGTCCCTCCTACCCGCGTCGCGATGACGACCGCGGTGGCTTCCGCGGCAACGACCGTGGCGACCGCCCGTCCTTCCCGCGTCGTGACGACCGCCCCTCCTCTGGTGGGGACCGTCCCTCGTACCCGCGTCGTGATGACGACCGCGGTGGGTTCCGCGGCGGTCGCGATGACCGTGGCGGCGACCGTCCCTCGTACCCGCGTCGCGACGACCGTCCTTCCTCTGGTGGGGACCGTCTGTCGTATCCGCGTCGGGATGACCGTCCCTCCGGTGGTGGCTTCCGCGGCGGTCGTGACGACCGTGGCGGCGACCGTCCGTCGTACCCCCGTCGCGATGACCGGGGTGGCGACCGCGGTGGGTTCCGCGGGCGTGACGACCGCGGTGGCGACCGTGACTTCCGTGCGGACCGGGACCCGGTCAAGCGGCTTCCGATCGACGACGACGTCACCGGTTTCGAGATCGACTCCGACGTTCGCCAGGAGCTGCTGAGCCTGCCCAAGGGGCTGGCCGAGGAGGTCTCCAAGAACCTGGTCATGGTGGCCCGGCTGATCGACGAGGACCCGGAGCAGGCGTACGCGTACTCGCGCATCGCCCTGCGTCTGGCCTCCCGTGTCGCCGCCGTGCGCGAGGCCGCCGGCTTCGCCGCGTACGCCAACCAGAAGTACGCCGAGGCGATCGCGGAGTTCCGCGCCGCCAAGCGGATGACCGGTTCGGTCGAGCTGTGGCCCGTCATCGCCGACTGCGAGCGCGGCCTCGGCCGTCCGGAGCGGGCGCTGGCCATGGCCGGCGAGCCCGAGGTGCAGAAGCTGGACAAGGCCGGACAGGTCGAGATGCGTCTGGTCGCGGCCGGTGCCCGCCGGGACATGGACCAGCTCGACGCTGCCATCGTGACCCTGCAGAGCCCGGAGCTGGCCTCCAGCTCCGTGCAGCCGTGGACCGCGCGTCTGCGGTACGCCTACGCCGACGCCCTGCTGGCCGCCGGCCGTGAGGACGAGGCGCGCGAGTGGTTCGCCAAGACCCTCGAGGCCGACAAGGACGGGGCCACGGACGCCTCCGACCGTCTCGCCGAGCTGGACGGTGTCGAGTTCGTCGACGCCTCCGCCGACGACTCGGACGAGGATGAGGACGTCGAGGTCGAGGGCGATGTTGATGTCGACGACGACTTCGACGAGGAGGACGAGGACGAGGACGACGACCCGGAGGTCGTGGCGGCCGAGCGTGCCTCCGACCAGGCCGAGTACTACGACGAGGACGACGACGAGTACGAGGGCGACGTCGAGGGCGATGTCGATGTCGACGTCACCGACGAGATCGTCGTGCTCGACGAGGACGAGGACGAGGACGAGGACCGTCGTGACGCCGGAGTCCGCGACGACGGCTGAGTGAGCTGAGAAGGGCGGTACCCCCGATGGGGGTACCGCCCTTTTTTTGTTGGTACGAGGAGCCGTCAGTCCACGCTGCGCAGGACCAGGCCGGTGGCCGGCTTCGGGCCGAAGGAGGTGGACTTGCGGGGCATCGTCACGCCCTGGCGGGCCAGTTCCCGTACGACCGCCTCGCGTACGGGGTGCAGCAGGACGGCCGTGCCGCCGAGGCGCTCCGCCATCTCGACGGTGGCCTCGGTGTCGTGGATGTACGAGATCTGGTCGGGTGCGTCGGGAACGGCCCAGAGCGTGTCCAGCAGGGTCGCGTGGAGGACCGTGGCATCCAGGCGGCGCCAGGCCTCGGGGCGGTCTCCGCGGACCGTGGCCTCGATCAGGGCCGGCTCGGGGTCGGTGACCAGGTGGAAGGTGCCGTCGCCGGTGAGCAGGAAGGCGTTGCCGAGCTCCGCGGCCTCGGCCAGGGCCGACATGGCAGCCGGCAGCGGGCCGTCGACGGTGCGGACCTGGAAGCGGCCGTCGAGGGCGGCCAGGGCGTCGGAGGGGGGCAGGCGCCGGAGCAGCCGGTGGATCGCGCGGACCTGGAGCGGATAGCGGGCGGTGTCGACGAGGAGGACCAGGCCGAAATCCCACGGGGTGGGGGAGCCGTGCTCCTCCTGGAGGCGCAGGTACGTGGCCCAGCGGTGGTGGCCGTCGGCGATGAGGGCCTGGCGGTCGCCCAGGTCCGCGGTGATCGCCGCCAGGTCGGCGGGGTCCGTGATGGCCCACAGCCGGTGCTGGAAGCCGTCCTCCGTGGTGGTGGAGAACAGCGGGGTGGAGTGGGCGGTGCGCTCGACGACCGCTGCCGCGCCCGCCGCCGGATCGTCGCCCAGGTAGGTCAGGAGGAGGGGTTCGAGGTTCGCCGAGGTGGCGCGCATCAGGCCGGCGCGGTCGGTGACCACGTGGGGCATGACGTCCTCGTGGGGGAGGACGATCCCTTCCTCGGCCGCGGAGAGGGCGAGGGCCCCGATGACCCCGCGCTGGAGGAGGTCGCCCCGGCGCTGCTCGTAGACGTAGAGCGCGGGCAGCGGGTCGGCGCTGAGGATGCCCTCCGCGAGCCAGTCGCGCAGGGTGTGCGCCGCCTGCTGGTTGCGGGCGGCGGGGGTGTCGGCCTGAGGGAGGATCAGGCGGACGATGTTGTGGGGGTCGGCGGACTCCAGGTGGTTGAGTCCGTCGGGTCGCACGACCACGTCGTACGGCGGCGAGGTCACGGCGGCGAGACTGCCGACGCGCTCGGGGACATAGCGCAGGCCATGGAACGGGATCAGGCGCAGTCCGTGGTCCGCGGTGCCAGATGTGGTCATTGGAGAATCGTAAGACCCGTCTCGGCATGCGGGATGATCGGGGGAGTACGGAAACCGGACAAGATCGATCGCATGAGGAGCCGACACCATGACGCGGCAGAGCAGGACCCTTCCCGCAGGCAGTGAGCGGAGTCTGCACCAGGCCTACGACACGGCCCTGCTGGACCTCGACGGTGTGGTGTACGCGGGCGGTGAGGCCATCGCGCACGCCGTGGAATCGCTCGCCGCGGCGCGGGCCGAGGGGATGCACCTGGCGTACGTGACGAACAACGCGCTGCGCACCCCGGACGCGGTCGCCGAGCACCTGAGCGAGCTGGGCATCCCGACGGAGGCCGGCGAGGTGATCACCTCCGCGCAGGCGGTGGCCCGCCTCATCTCCGAGCAGGTGGCGCCCGGGTCGAAGGTGCTGGTGATCGGCGGTGAGGGGCTGCGGGTCGCGCTGCGCGAACGCGGGCTGGTGCCGGTGGACTCCGCCGAGGAGGAAGGGCTCGCCGCGGTGGTGCAGGGGTACGGAGGACCCGATCTGCCGTGGGGGCGGTTCGCGGAGGCCGCGTACGCGATCAACCGCGGGGTGCCGTGGTACGCCTCGAACACCGACCTGACGATTCCGAGCGCGCGGGGGATCGCGCCGGGCAACGGCGCCGGCGTGGAGGTCGTACGGATCGCCACGGGGGCGGAGCCGCAGGTGGCGGGCAAGCCGTTGCCCCCGATGCACCGCGAGACCGTGCTGCGGACCGGGGCGAAGCGGCCGCTGGTGATCGGCGACCGGCTGGACACCGACATCGAGGGCGCCTTCAACGGCGACGTGGACTCGCTGCTCGTGCTGACCGGGGTGGCCGACGCGGCGGAGCTGCTGCGGGCCGAGCCGAAGTACCGGCCGACGTACGTGGACCGGGACCTGCGCGGGCTGCTGACCGGGCAGCCGGAAGTGCTGCCGGCCGACGGGGGCGGGTTCCGCTGCGGGGACTGGACCGCGGTGGCGCTGGACGGCGTACTGGAGCTGCGCGGCGAGGACGGCGGCGAAGGCGCGAGCGGTGGGAGCGGTGCGATGGACGGGCTGCGGGCGCTGTGCGCGGCGGCCTGGACCCAGGCGGGGGACGGCTCCTGCGGGCTGGACGCGGGCAAGGCACTGGCCAGGCTGGGGCTGTAAGGGGCTGTAAGCCGCTGTGATCTGTACGGGCTGCCCGCGCCGGCGGAGCCGGGCTGCCGGTGGGGTGTTCTCGGGTCCTGGCAGGTCAGGGCCGGTGGGGGCCGGGTCCGAGGACCCGGCGGGAGGGCCGTTCGGGGGAGTCGGGCAGGGCGGAAGGTAGGTTAGCCTAACTTTCGTGTTGGTCGAGAGTCCCCCCGAACCGAGCGCGGCTCCGGCCGCCGCCACCCGCTCGCGTCACGGCGCGCGAGCCGCCGGACTGCTCGCAGCCTTCGGCGTGCTCGCGCTGATCGTGGTGGCGAGCATCGCCGTCGGCGCCAAGCAGATGCCCCTCCACGAGGTCTGGCACGGCCTGTTCCACTACTCGGGGACGAGCTCCGACGTCGTCGTGCGGGACCTGCGGGTCCCGCGCACCCTGCTCGGCGTGCTCGTCGGCCTCGGCCTCGGACTGTCCGGCGCCGTGATGCAGGCCCTGACCCGCAACCCGCTCGCAGAGCCGGGCATCCTCGGGGTCAACGCGGGAGCCGCGGCGGCCGTCGTATCGGCCATCAGCTTCTTCGGGGCGTCCTCGCTGAGCGAGTTCGTGTGGTGGGCCTTCCTCGGCGCCGCCGTCGTCTCCGTGGCCGTGTACGTGCTCGGCGGCAGCCGCAGTGCCACGCCCGTGCGCCTGGCCCTCGCCGGTACGGCGGCCACCGCGGCCCTCGTCGGGTACATCAACGCCGTGCAGCTGATGGACAGCAAGGCGCTGGACAAGCTCCGCTTCTGGACCGTGGGCTCGCTGGCCTCCGCGAACATGGACACCGTCCGGCAGGTGGCACCCTTCCTGCTGGTCGGCGCCGTCCTCGCGCTCAGCCTGGGCCGGCCGCTCAACGCCATGGCCATGGGCGACGACACCGCGCGGGCGCTCGGCGCGCACCTGACGCGGACCCGGGTCGGCGCGATGATCGCCATCACCCTGCTGTGCGGGGCCGCGACCGCCGCCTGCGGGCCGATCGTCTTCGTCGGCCTGATGATCCCGCACCTCGTGCGGTTCTTCACCGGCCCGGACATGCGCTGGGTGCTCGCGTACTCGGCGGTGCTCTCGCCCGTCCTGCTGCTCGGCGCCGACGTCATCGGGCGGGTCGTCACCCGGCCCGCCGAACTCCAGGTCGGCATCGTCACCGCCCTCATCGGCGGACCCGTCTTCATCTACCTCGTCCGGCGCAAGAGGATGGCCCAGCTGTGACAGTGACCGACGCACCCGTCAAGGCGCGCGGGGGCAGGACCGGGCCCCGGTCCGGGCCCCGGCCCGTGCGCCTGCCCGGCGGGATGTCCCTGCGGGTGGAGCGGCGCGCGCTCGGGGTGGGGGCACTGCTCCTGGTGCTCACGCTGGCGGTGGCCGTGCTGCTCATCGGCACCGGCGACTTCGACATAGCCCCCTGGGACGTCGTACAGACCCTGCTCGGCAACGGCACGCCCGCGCACGAGTTCATCGTCAACGACCTGCGGCTGCCGCGGGTCCTGGTCGGCGTCCTGGTGGGCGCCGCCCTCGGGACGGCCGGCGCCGTGTTCCAGTCCGTCTCGCGCAACCCGCTCGGCTCGCCGGACGTGCTCGGCTTCGGCTACGGATCGGCCGTCGGCGCGCTGCTGGTCATCGTGGTGTTCCACGGCGGCGCCGGCGCGGTGGCCGTCGGGGCACTCGTGGGCGGGCTGGTGGCCGGAATCGCCGTGTACCTGCTCGCGTACAAGCAGGGCGTCCACGGCTACCGGCTGGTCCTCGTCGGCATCGGCGCCTCCGCGATGCTCGTCGCCGTCATCCAGTACCTGCTGACGAAGGCACAGCTCGTCGAGGCCACCCGTGCGATGGTCTGGCTGACCGGCTCGCTGGCCGGCCGGGACTGGGCGCAGGTCTGGCCGCTGCTCGCGACCTGCGTGGTGCTGTTCCCGCTGGTCCTCGGCCAGAGCCGGGCCCTGCGGATGATCGAGATGGGCGACGACGCGGCGTACGCCGTCGGGGTGCGGGTGGAGCGGACACGGCTGCTGCTGATGGTGGCGGCGATCCTGCTCACCACCGCGGCCAGCGCCGCGGCCGGGCCGATCAGCTTCGTCGCGCTGGCCGCGCCGCAGCTCGCGCGCCGGCTGACCCGCTCGCCCGGGGCGAGCCTGCTGACCGGCGCGCTGATGGGCGCCCTCCTGCTGCTGGTCTCCGACTGGGCATCGCAGCGGGCCTTCGGCGCCGACCAGTTGCCCGTGGGGGTGGTGACCGGCCTGGTCGGCGGCTGCTACCTGCTCTGGCTGCTCGTCACCGAGCGCAAGGCGGGCCGCATATGAGCAACCAGAGGGACCGGAAGGGCATGAACGACCAGAGGAGCAGGCAAGTGCAGCGGCTGACCGCGGAGAACGTGACCCTCGGCTACGACCAGCGGGTCATCGCCGAGAACCTGTCGGTGGAGATTCCCGACAACTCCTTCACCGTGATCGTCGGCCCGAACGCCTGCGGCAAGTCCACCCTGCTGCGCGCCCTCTCGCGGATGCTGAAGCCGACGGTGGGGCGGGTGCTGCTGGACGGTCAGACCATCGGGTCGATGCCGGCGAAGAAGGTGGCCAAGACGCTGGGGCTGCTGCCGCAGTCCTCGATCGCCCCGGACGGGATCACGGTGGCGGACCTGGTCTCGCGGGGCCGCTATCCGCACCAGGGGCTGCTGCGGCAGTGGTCGGGCGAGGACGAGCGGATCGTGGAGGAGTCGATGGCCTCCACCGGGGTCGCCGAGCTCGCGGACCGGGCGGTGGACGAGCTGTCGGGCGGGCAGCGCCAACGGGTGTGGATCGCGATGGCGCTGGCGCAGCAGACGCCCCTGCTGCTGCTGGACGAGCCGACGACCTACCTGGACATCCAGCACCAGATCGAGGTGCTGAACCTCTGCGCGGAGCTCCACGAGGAGCAGGGTCGGACGCTGGTCGCGGTCCTGCACGATCTGAACCACGCGGCGCGCTACGCCACCCACCTGATCGCGATGCGGGACGGGAAGGTCGTCGCGGAGGGGCCCCCGGGCGAGGTGGTGACCGCGGAGCTGGTGGAGCGGGTGTTCGGGCTGCGGTGCCAAGTCATTGCGGACCCGGAGACGGGGACGCCGCTGGTGATTCCCGCGGCGCGGGTCGCTCGGGCGGTGGCTCGCGCCGAGTAGTGGCGGGTGCGGCGCCGTTGCCGGGGGCCAGCCCCCGGACCCCTGCTCCTCAAGCGCCGGAGGGGCTGGATGTGGCGGGGCTGGGTTGCCCCGTGCGGGTCAAGGCACGGGGCTCCGCCCCGGACCCCGCGCCTCAAACGCCGGCGAGGCTGGAATTAGAGCAGGCTCTTGAGTCTCAGCAGGTCGCGGAAGCCTGCTTCCAGGCGGATGCGGCCCGAGGCCCAGGCCTTGGGGAACTTCAGGTCGCCGGCGACCAGGGCGACCAGGTCGTCGCCGGTCATCGCGAGCCGGATCTCGGCCTTGGCGGGCGGCGGGCCGGGGGCCACCGCGTCCACGCGGATCCGGCCCCCGTCCAGGCGGCCCGTGAAGGTCCGGTCCAGGTCGGTGATGTGGCAGCTCAGCGAGCGGTCGAGCGCGGTCGCACCGCGCACGTCGCCTTCGGCCCGCGCCAGGTTGTCGGAGAGTTGGTCGAGTGCCGCACGGCACTCCTCGATCGTAGCCATCGTGATCCCGACCGTACCGCAGAGCCGTGCGTGGCCGCGGGCGCCCTACGCGGTAGCGTCGGGGGCATGAGCGAAGAAGTGTCCGCCGCGGCCCAGGGGCCGGACGAAGCCCCGGCAGCGCCCGCCGGGCCGGTCGCGCTGGGCGTCGTACGCACCCCCACCGGGCACGCCGGGGCGGACGCCGCGCTGGAGCGGCTGGCGGACGTGGACCACCTCCCGGCGGACGGACACGTCGAGGTGTACGAGGATGTGCACAGGGGGCTTCGCTCCGCGCTGACCGCGCTGGACGCGACCGAAGGCCCCCGTCGTGACGAAAACAGGAGCTGAACCGATCGTGGCAGGAGTGGCACGCCGCCGCCTGGACGCCGAACTGGTACGCCGCAGCATGGCCCGCTCGCGCGAGCACGCCGCGCAGCTGATCGCCGCCGGCCGGGTGACCGTGGGCGGCAACACGGCGACGAAGCCGGCGACCCAGGTCGAGACCAGCGCGGCCCTCGTCGTCCTCAAGGACGACAGCGACCCCGACTACGTCTCCCGGGGCGGCCACAAGCTGGCGGGGGCCCTCGCGGCCTTCCGGCCCCGGGGGCTGCTCGTGGAGGGCCGCCGGGCGCTGGACGCGGGCGCCTCGACCGGCGGGTTCACCGACGTGCTGCTGCGCGCCGGGGTGGACCACGTGATGGCCGTCGACGTCGGCTACGGGCAGCTCGCCTGGTCCCTGCAGAGCGACGACCGGGTCACCGTGAAGGACCGCACCAACGTGCGCGAGCTGACGGTGGAGCTGATCGACGGGGTGCCCGTGGACCTGGTCGTCGGTGATCTTTCCTTCATCTCCATCGGGCTGGTGCTGCCCGCACTCGTACGCTGCTGCGCGCCCGGCGCGGATCTGGTGCTGATGGTCAAGCCGCAGTTCGAGGTCGGCAAGGACCGGCTCGGCAGCGGTGGCGTGGTGCGCAGTACGGAGCTGCGCGCCGAGGCCGTGCGGGACGTCGCGGCGCAGGCGTGGAAGCTGGGCCTGGGCGTGCTCGGGGTGACCGCGAGCCCGCTCCCGGGCCCCTCGGGCAACGTCGAGTATTTTCTGTGGCTGCGGGCGGGGGCACCGGTACTCGACCCGGCGGATGTCGATCGTGCAGTGGCGGAGGGGCCGCAGTGAGTGATCTTTCGGGGGACCCGGCACAGCCGGGGGAGTCAGGGAAGTCGAAGGAGCCGGGGAAGCGGACCGTCTTCCTGCTCGCGCACACCGGGCGGCCTGCGGCCATCCGCAGCGCCGAGCTGGTGGTGCAGGGTCTGCTGCGCAGCGGGCTGGGCGTACGGGTGCTGCGGCACGAGGCGGTGGACCTGCCGCTGCCGCCCGAGGTGGAGCTGGTGGCCGAGTCCGAGTGCACCCCGGAGGTGCTCGACGGGTGCGAGCTGCTGATCGTGCTGGGCGGCGACGGGACGCTGCTGCGCGGCGCGGAGTTCGCACGCGGCTCGGGGGTGCCGATGCTCGGCGTCAACCTGGGCCGGGTGGGCTTCCTCGCGGAGGCGGAACGGGACGACCTGGACAAGGTCGTGGACCGGGTCGTGACGCGGGAGTACGAGGTCGAGGAGCGGATGACCCTCGACGTGATCGTGCGGACCAACGGGGACGTGGTGCACCGGGACTGGGCGCTGAACGAGGCGGCCGTCCAGAAGGTGTCCCCGGAGCGGATGCTGGAGGTGGTCCTGGAGATCGACGGGCGCCCGGTGTCCGGCTTCGGCTGCGACGGGATCGTCTGCGCGACGCCGACGGGCTCGACGGCGTACGCCTTCTCGGCGGGCGGGCCGGTGGTCTGGCCGGAGGTGGAGGCCCTGCTGATGGTGCCGATCAGCGCGCACGCGCTGTTCGCGAAGCCGCTGGTGACCTCGCCCGACTCGGTGCTGGCCGTGGAGGTGCAGACCGGGACCCCGCACGGGGTGCTGTGGTGCGACGGGCGGCGGACGGTGGAGCTGCCGGCCGGGGCCCGTGTGGAGGTCCGGCGGGGGGCGGTGCCGGTGCGGCTCGCCCGGCTGCACCACGCCTCGTTCACGGACCGGCTCGTCGCGAAGTTCGCGCTGCCGGTGTCGGGATGGCGCGGGGCCCCGCACTAGTTCGGTACCGGGCGGGTACGGGCGCCGTACCGGCCCCGTACCGGCCCCGTACCGGCCCGGTACGGGTTCTCCGCATCGCGCGTACGTAAATAGCATGATTGTTCGAGCAGGTTCGGGCGGGTGACGTCACATGGCACCCATGAAACCTCGGTATCGTCGTCCCGTGCTTGAGGAGATGCGGATACGGTCGCTCGGAGTCATCGACGACGCTGTGGTCGAGCTGTCACCCGGTTTCACCGCGGTGACCGGCGAGACCGGCGCGGGCAAGACCATGGTCGTCACCAGCCTCGGGCTGCTGCTCGGCGGGCGCGCCGACCCCGCCCTGGTGCGGATCGGCGCCAAGGCGGCGGTCGTCGAAGGGCGCATCGTCATGCGCCCGGACGCCCCCGCGGCGCTGCGCGCCGAGGAGGCCGGCGCCGAGCTCGACGACGGCGCGCTGCTGATCAGCCGGACCGTTTCCGCCGAGGGCCGCTCGCGCGCCCACGTCGGCGGCCGCTCCGTGCCCGTCGGACTGCTCGCCGAACTCGCCGACGACCTCGTCGCCGTCCACGGCCAGACCGACCAGCAGGGCCTGCTCCGGCCCGCCCGGCAGCGCCAGGCCCTCGACCGGTACGCGGGCGACGCCGTCGCCGTCCCGCTGGAGAAGTACGCCGCCGCCCACCGCAGACTGCGCGCCGTCGCCGGAGAGCTGGAGGAGATCACCACCCGGGCCCGGGAACGCGCCCAGGAGGCCGATCTGCTGCGCTTCGGGCTCGACGAGATCGCCGCCGTGGAACCGCTCTCGGGCGAGGACACCGAACTGGCGGCGGAGGCGGAGCGCCTCGGGCACGCCGAATCCCTGTCCTCGGCCGCCCAGGTCGCGCACGCGGCCCTCGCCGGCAACGTCGAGGACCCGGAGGGCGTCGACGCGGGCGCGCTCGTCGCGGGGGCACACCGCGCACTGGAATCCGTACGCACCCACGATCCGGCGCTCGGCGCGCTCGCCGAGAGGATCGGGGAACTGGGCATCCTGCTCGGGGACGTGGCCGGGGAACTCGCCGGGTACGCGGACGACCTGGACGCCGATCCGCTGCGGCTGGCGGCCGTGGAGGAGCGCCGGGCGGCGCTGACCCAGCTGATCCGCAAGTACGGATCCGCCGGGCACCCCGAGAACACAGTGGACTCCGTCCTGGAGTGGGCCGAACGGGGTTCCGTACGGCTGCTGGAGCTGGACGGCGACGACGAGCGGATCGACGAGCTGACCGCCGAGCGGGACGGGCTGCGCCTCGAACTCTCCGCACTGGCCCAGGCGTTGACCGACGCGCGGAACGAGGCGGCGACCCGCTTCGCGTCCGCCGTCACCGAGGAGCTGGCCTCCCTGGCGATGCCGCACGCACGGGTCACCATCGACGTCCGGCAGACCGAGGACCCCGAGGGGGTCGAGGTCGGCGGCCGGCTCGTCGCCTACGGGCCCTCGGGCGTCGACGAGGTCGAACTGCTGCTGGCCCCGCACCCCGGCGCCCAGCCGCGCCCGATCGCCAAGGGCGCCTCGGGCGGTGAGCTGTCCCGGGTGATGCTCGCCGTCGAGGTCGTCTTCGCAGGCTCCGACCCGGTGCCCACGTACCTCTTCGACGAGGTCGACGCGGGCGTCGGCGGCAAGGCGGCCGTGGAGGTCGGACGGCGGCTCGCGAAGCTGGCCAAGTCGGCGCAGGTGGTGGTCGTCACGCACCTGCCCCAGGTGGCGGCCTTCGCGGACCGGCAGCTGCTGGTCGAGAAGACCAACGACGGCTCCGTGACCCGCAGCGGTGTCACCGTTCTGGAGGGCGAGGCCCGGATCCGCGAGCTGTCGCGGATGCTGGCCGGCCACGAGGACTCGGCGTCGGCGCGGGCGCACGCGGAGGAGCTGCTCGCGGCGGCCCGGAGCCCGGAGTAGGGCTTCGCGTTGTCATCGGAGTCAGCGGGCTGACGCCCGGCTAGCCCGTGTGGGTGAGGATCGGGGGGTCCCGGCGGTAACTCACACGGGATCCGCACCCGTATGGTCCCGGAACGCGCGTGCGGACTGGCATTCTGGGCGACGTCCCTGCCTTCCTCCCTCCCTCACCCTGGAGCTTCGGCCCGTGAGCAGCTCCCCGGTCCCGGTCCCCGTCCTTCGCACCGTCCAGGTACTCGGCGGCGCGAGCGGTGGTGCGCACGTGCGGTCGCTGGCCACCGGGCTCGCCGCGCGCGGCGTACGGGTCACCGTGTGCGCGCCCGTCGAGGCCGAGGGGGAGTACGACTTCACCGGCGCCGGCGCGCGGTTCACCCCGGACGCGGTGAGCGCGCTGCGGGCCGCCTGCGTCGAGGCCGACGTGGTGCACGCGCACGGCGTACGGGCCGGCATGCGCGCGGCGCTCGCCCTGCGCGGGCGCCGGGTCCCGCTGGTCGTGAGCTGGCACGGCGGCGGCCCCGGCAGCGGCCGCCTGAGCCTGCTGCTCGAGAGGCACGTCGCGCGGGCCGCGGCGATCGTCCTCGGTGCCTCCTCGGCGCAGGTGGACCTGGCCCGGCTGCGGGGGGCGCGGGACGCGCGGCTGGCGGCGGTGGCGGTGCCTGCGGGGGCCTCCGGCCCTTCCGGTGCTCCGGATGATCCGGACCCGGGGAAGGTGCGGGCGGAACTCGGGGCGGTCGAGCGGCCGTTGCTGATCGCGGTCGGGAGTCTGGTGCCGCGGCGCGGGTACTCCGTACTGCTGGACGCGGCGCGGGAGTGGCGGACGCTGGACCCGGTGCCGCTGCTGGTGATCGCGGGCGAGGGCCCGATGCGGGGGGAGCTCGCGCGGCGCATCCAGGCGGAGCGGCTGCCCGTACGGCTGCTCGGGCGGCGGCGGGACGCGGCGCGGCTGCTGGCGGCGGCCGATGTCGCGGTGCTGCCGAGCCGGTGGGAGGCGCGGTCGCCGCTCGCGCAGGAGGCTCTGCGGATGGGCGTGCCGTTGGTGGCGACGGCGGTGGGTGGTGTGCCGGAGCTGGTGGGTGCGGCGGGCGTGCTGGTGCCCTACGGGGAGGCGGGGGCGCTGGCCGGTGCGGTGGCCGGGCTGCTGGCGGATCCCGTGCGGCGGGGGGCGCTGGCGGAGGCCGGGCGGGCCCAGGCCCTGACGTGGCCTTCGGAGGACGACACGGTGGCCCAAGTCCTGTCGGTGTACGACGAACTGACCTCGCGCCGACGGTAGCCCTCCGGGGCCGGTGGCCGGTGGCCGGTGGCCGGTCCGTCGTGCGGCGCCGCTGCCGGGCCCCGGGTCCCGGCGCCTTGAGCGCCGGCGGGGCTGGGTTGTGGCCGGCGTCTGTGTGGATGTGGTGGGGGCTGCGGGTGGGGGCCGGTGCCGGGGGCGGGGTGGGGTGTCGGCCTGGACTGCATGATTTAGGCGCCCTCTGCTCTGCTCCGACAAGGCGCGGCCTGTACCTGCGCCACAAATCACGCTTTACGTCCAGGCCGACACCCCACCCCGCCCCCGTC
>NZ_JBHWMB010000127.1:0-13188 GCF_042730015.1 Streptomyces sp. NPDC059957
CGAGTCCGGCTTCGGCGAGGTCGTCCCCGTTGCCGAGGCAGGGCAGGACGAGCGCGGGGTCGACGGCGGTGATCACGTTGGTGAGTTCCAGGACGTCGCCGGAGTGCGCCGCGACGACCTCGGCCATCGCCCTGGGCTCGACCGAGTCCCAGAGCTCCACGACGGCCAGCCGGGTCAGCCCGCCCGCGGCCAGCCGCTTCAGCTCGGGGACCAGGTCCTCGCGCAGGGCGCAGCAGGAGCAGTCGTTGACCAGCGGGGTCTCCTCGGCGGAGATCGAGCCCCCGGAATCGCGCAGCGTGCGCAGGACGTTGCCCTCGGCGGCCGAGGACGGATCGTGGTGCAGGGCGATGCTCCCCGGCACGGTCCGCAGCAGGTGCTCGACGGTCTCCTTGCGTGCGTCGGCGTGCATGCCGCCGACGATCACGACGGGGAGGGTCACTCGGACCCTCCGTGGCGGGCGGGGCGGATCGGGGACTTCACGGGGTGGCTCTCCTCAGCTCTCGGGCCGCAGCAGGCCGCGTTCGTACGCCTTCGCCAGCCGCTGCGGAACCAGGTGCACGGCCCCGTCGACGGTGATCGGGGCGAGCTGCGGTGTCGTGGCCTTCCACTGGGCGCGGCGGTGGCGGGTGTTGCTGCGGGACATCTTCCGTTTGGGTACGGCCATCGGGACCTCCTGGTGTCGAAAGCGTTCGGCGCGAGCCTATACGAAAATGACGACCATTTTCAATAAGGGGGTGGGGTGGGTGCGCGTCATCGGGGGAGGCGCGTCTGCGTGTCCCATTTCACCGTCCGGCATGCGGGAAGTCGTCTTCGTTTCCCGGGCGTCCGCCCTACTGTGGGCCTCGCAGCTGGTTCGCCCCCGTCCGCCAGGCGGGAGGCGTCGTAAGAGGGAACCCGGTGGGAATCCGGGACTGCCCCGCAGCGGTGAGCGGGAACGACCGCCGTCATACGCACTGGGACCGGAACCGGTCCTGGGAAGCGACGGCCACTAGGTGCCCGCCGGGAGACCGGCAGGCGAGCCCGCGAGTCCGAAGACCTGCCCGTTGCCCGTGCGCGATCGACCGCGCACGGTTTCCCGGTGACCTCGTGGGCGGGTCGGCGTGCTTCAGGCGGGTCCTCCCGTCGCGTACCGAGCCGTACGCGACCCCGGCGCCCGCCCGTTACCGCACCCTTCGCGTCCGCGACCCGTCACCGGGTCCATGGAGACACGCTCGCGAAGGAGAGTTCCGTGACCACCGAGTCCGCAACCGCGCCCGTAGGCGCCACCGTGTACGGCTACCCCCGCCAGGGACAGAACCGGGAACTGAAGAAGGCGGTCGAGGGCTACTGGAAGGGCCGCGTCACCGCCGAAGCCCTCCGCGCCACGGCCCGCGACCTGCGCCGGACCAACTGGGCCCGGCTCGCCGGGGCCGGCATCACCGAGGTTCCCACCGGCGACTTCTCGTACTACGACCACGTCCTGGACACCACGGTCATGCTCGGCGCGATCCCCGACCGTCACCGGACCGCCGTCGAGGCGGACGCCCTGGACGGCTACTTCGCGATGGCGCGCGGCACCCAGGACGTGGCCCCGCTGGAGATGACCAAGTGGTTCGACACCAACTACCACTACCTGGTCCCCGAACTCGGTCCCGACACCGTCTTCACCGCCGAACCCGCCCGACAGGTGGCCGAGTTGAAAGAGGCCCTGGCCCTCGGTCACACGGCCCGCCCGGTCCTGGTCGGACCGGTGACCTACCTCCTCCTCGCCAAGTCCGCACCCGGCACGGCCCCCGGCTTCGAGCCGCTGGCCCTCCTCGACCGGCTGCTCCCCGTCTACGCACAGGTCCTCGCCGAACTGCGCGCGGCGGGCGCCGAATGGGTCCAGCTCGACGAACCGGCCCTGGTCCAGGACCGCACCCCGGCCGAACTCAACGCCGCGGCCCGCGCCTACCGCGAACTCGGAGGACTCGGCCTCACCGAGCGCCCCAAGCTGCTCGTCGCCTCCTACTTCGACCGGCTCGGCGAAGCACTGCCCGTACTGGCGAAGGCACCCGTGGAGGGCCTCGCCCTCGACTTCACCGACCGGGCCGCCGCCAACCTCGACGACCTCGCCGCGGCAGGCGGCATCCCCGGCAAGCGCCTGGTCGCGGGCGTGGTCAACGGCCGCAACATCTGGATCGACGACCACCAGCGCTCGCTGACGACCCTGGGCACCCTGCTCGGCCTCGCCGGCCGGGTCGACGTCGCCGCGTCCTGCTCCCTGCTGCACGTCCCGCTCGACGCCGACGCCGAGCGGGACACCGATCCGCAGATCCGGCGCTGGCTCGCCTTCGCCCGGCAGAAGACCACCGAGATCAGCACGCTGGCCCGGGGACTCGCCCGGGGCACCGACGCGATCGCGGCCGAACTCGCCGCGAACCGGGCCGACCTGGCCTCCCGCGCCGCCTCCCGGATCACCCACGACCCGGCCGTCCGCGCCCGCACCGCCGCGATCACCGACACCGACGGCCGCCGCGTCCCGTCCTACGCCGAACGGGCCGCCGCCCAGCGCGCCCACCTCGGCCTGCCGCTCCTCCCCACCACCACCATCGGGTCCTTCCCGCAGACCACGGAACTGCGCACCGCCCGCGCCGACCTGCGCACGGGACGCATCGGCACGGCGGCCTACGAGGACCGCATCCGGGCCGAGATCCGCGAAGTCGTCTCCTTCCAGGAGAAGGCGGGCCTCGACGTGCTCGTGCACGGAGAGCCCGAACGCAGCGACATGGTCCAGTACTTCGCCGAGCAGCTGACCGGCTACCTCGCCACCCGGCACGGCTGGGTCCAGTCCTACGGCACCCGCTACGTCCGCCCGCCGGTCCTCGCCGGAGACATCTCGCGCCCCGCCCCGATGACCGTGCGCTGGACCGCGTACGCCCAGGAGCAGACGGCCAAGCCGGTCAAGGGCATGCTCACCGGCCCCGTCACCATGCTCGCCTGGTCCTTCGTCCGCGACGACCAGCCGCTCGCCGCCACCGCCCGCCAGGTGGCCCTCGCGCTGCGCGACGAGGTGACCGACCTGGAGGCGGCCGGCACCTCCGTCATCCAGGTCGACGAGCCCGCCCTGCGCGAAACCCTTCCGCTGCGCGCCGCCGACCACGCCGGCTACCTGGAGTGGGCCACGGAATCCTTCCGCCTCACCACCAGCGGGGTCCGGCCGGACACCCAGATCCACACCCACATGTGCTATGCGGAGTTCGGGGACATCGTCGAGGCCATCGAGAACCTCGACGCCGACGTCATCAGCCTGGAAGCGGCCCGCTCCCACATGCAGGTCGCCGCCGAGCTCGCCGGCGCGGGCTACCCGCGCGAGGTCGGCCCCGGCGTCTGGGACATCCACTCTCCCCGCATCCCCTCGGCCGGTGAAGTGACGGCCCTGCTGCGCAAGGGACTCGGGGCGATCCCCGCCGACCGCCTCTGGGTCAACCCCGACTGCGGCCTGAAGACCCGCGGCTGGCCCGAGACGCGGGCCTCGCTGGAGAACCTCGTCGAGGCGGCCCGCCGGGTGCGCGCGGAAGTCTCACCGAGCGCCTGATCCCCCGTAGGACGGCCGGCACCCGGAGGTCCCCGGTGCCGGCCGGGTGCGCGCTCCCGCGCCGGCCGGTGGACCCAGGCAGCGGGCGGGTCCCCACCTCCCAGGTCAACGCCTTCGGCGGGATGGGCGGGATGGGCGGGACCGGGGGCCTCGACGGCTCACGCGTGACCGGGGGCGGGGCTCGTGCCTCCGGAGGAGGCGGCCCAGATGAGCGGGTACCTCTCGCTGCCCGCCCGGTCGGCCCACTGGAGGCGGTCCCGTACGATCCCGCGCCGGCTCTCCGGAATCCCATCCGCCAGCCTGCTCAGCAGATCGTGCATCCTGCGCAGTGCCATCGGGGAGCCGGCGGCGGGGAAGAGCAGGTCGTCGACGGCCGTTCGCACGAAACGCTCCCAGTCGGGCACCGGGAGCGTCACCCGCAGCCGGCCGCCCCCGTCGGCGAAGCGGCCGACGCCCAGGTCCAGGCCGGCCAGGCGGGTCAGCAGGTCTTCGAGGCGGTCCATGCTCTCCACCGCCGTGGCCGGGTCGTTGACGGCCGGGGAGAGTGCGCGCAGCGCGATGTCGGCGAGGAGCCTGAAGGGCAGATCGGGGTCCTGGTCGAAGGTGCGCTCCACCCCGGTCTCCAGAGCGCCGCGCAGCACCGCCTCGGGCAGCCCGCCGCCGGTCACCTCGGCGAGCGTCATGCCCCGGGACACGGTCGATCCCGGGGAGACGCGGAAGTCGATCGAGCAGTCGTGCTCCTCGGCCAGGCCGACCAGGGCGCGTACGTCCATCCGCTGGACCACCACGGCCGGTCCGGACCAGAGCACGGCGGTCGCGCCGGCGCCCGGGGGTGGTGAGGCGGTGCCCGTGGCCGTTTCCGGGTCGTACGGGCGTACGTACACCTCGTCGAACAGCCGGTGCGCGCGCGTGGCGATCGCGGTCAGGGAGTGGCCGAGCTGGATCGAGTGGAACGCTCTCGTCTGCAGGCTCCGCATGAGGGCGAGCGCTACCAGGGTGAGCACCATGGCGATCCCGGGAACGAGGGTCGACACGGTCGTTTTGCGGGCACCGATGGCCAGCCCCGAGGTGATGCTGAAGACGAACACGCCAACGGAGAAGGCGAACGCGCGCCACACGATCGGGTCGTCCCGGAAGAGGCCGAGGCGCGGCGTGAAGGTGCTGGCGGAGAACTGGATGACCAGGAACAGCATCGAGTAGATGATGCTCACCAGGCTGATGACGCCGAACCCGAGGGTGAACAGGAGCGTCACCACAGGTCCGGCATCCACCTGGGGGCCGCCCAGCGAGAGCGTGGGGAGCAGCACCCCCAGGGCCACCCCGACGACCGCGCAGAAGAGCTGGGCGAGATCCCGGCGCACCGCGCGCGGGGGAGGACGGAACGTCGTGCCCCACCGAGGTCGGCGTCCCCGGGGCCGCGGGCGCGCGGGGTCGTCAGCCGAGCCGGACATCCAGCCTCCTCCAGGACCCGGTGAACGCGCCCTTCCGATGAGGATGCAACCACGGGAGCCACGAGAGCGGGCGGCGAAATGCCGGATACATCCTTTTTTCGGGGAGGGGGGAGTCTTGCTGCCCGGGTGCCGTCGGCGCGTGGAGCGAAAACGACCGAGGTTGTACGCCTCGCGTCAACGGGGCTGCCATGCGGCGGCTTCGGGCCGCCGGATAGGGTCCTGGCATGATCACGGCCCGAGCTGCATCCAGTGCGAGGCGGGTCCGCCGTCCGGCGGATGCGCTGCGGCTGCTGTGGCTGGCCGCCCTGCTGTTCGCCTTGCTCTACACGCATGCCGCCGGAGCCGAGAGCGCCGCGGCGCACGTCGCCCGCGGCGCCGTGCCCGTCGCGCACCTGGATGCCGTCGGCGATGACGGTGCCGTCCCTGTCGGCCGCGCCGACGCCGGCGCCGACGCCATCGACCCTCACGGCGCCGAGGCGCCCCGCGGGCACGGCGACGGCGGTGGGCACGGTCACCCCGCCGAGGCCTGCGTCTCCGGCCATCCCCAGCAGGGCGGGGAGCTGCCCGCTCCGCCGCTCGTTCCCCTCGGCGATCTGTCGCCCGCCGTCGCCGCGATGCGGCCGGGCTCGTGGGCGCCGACCGTTCCGTCCGGCCTTCCGCCCTTGCGAAGTGTCCTCGGCTCCGTGGTGCAGCAGGTATAGGACCGGGCGCTCTGCCCCGTTCTGACCCGACTCTCATCACAGACCCCGGCCCGCCCCCCAGGGGCGACGGGGTGATGAGCCGTGCACGCAGCATCAAAGGAACCCGTACGTGACTTCGCCCCAGCTCCTCGGCATCCGGACCGCGGACACCTCGCCCGACTCTCCCGCCACGGGACGCGCCGCCCGGCGCAGACAGCACGCCGGCATGACCCGGAAGCGGTCCCTGGCCGCCCGGTACCTCGGCTACGTCGGCTACTTCGTCGGCGCCGGCCTCATCAGCGGCGCCGTCGTCCACCACCCGCTCGCCCCCGACCGCTACACCCGCATCGCCGTGTACGGGGCCCTCGTCTTCCTCGCCGCGACCGTCCTCAACGAGTTCGTGCTCACCAGGGAGCGTCCCGGGCTGCCCCGTCTGCTGCTGGTGATGGGCGCCTCGCTGCTGCTGTCCTTCGGCATCGGCATGCTCAGCGGCGGCCTCCAGCACTTCGACGACTTCCCCGCCCGCGGCGCCGTCCTGGTACCCGCCGGACTCCTCGTCTCCTTCGTCGCCTACGTGATCAAGGACGCCGACACCCCGACGCGCCGGATCTTCAGCCTCGTCGGCCTGGCCGTTCTCGTCACCGCCTCACTCGCCTTCCTCGGCCTGCGGGAAGTCGCGGCCTCCATGGAGAGCGCCCCCGGCGGTGGCGGCCACAGCCACGGCACCGCCGAGCAACCCGCCGCGGACGACCACGCCCCTGCCGCCACCCCGGAGAGCCCGGCGGCTCCCGGCCCCGGCGCATCGCCGACCGTAAGGCCGGCTCCTTCGCAGACGCCGCACAACGACGGTCACGGTCACTGAGCCACGGGGAGGGGTGGGTTCACCTGCCCCTCCCCGTGAGGGCCTTCGTTCGCGCGGACACGCCTCTCATCAGCCGGGCCGCGCATGCCGCGTAGGCGATGCCGAAGAGGAGCGAGGCCAGGAACGCCAGGTGCCGGGAGAACCCGTCGATGAGCGGGAAGATCTGCCAGTGCGTCAGGTAGATGTAGAGGGAGCTGGTCGCGAGGAGGCCGGCCAGTTGGTTCAGGCGCTCCCGGCTGGGGAGGCCGGGCACCCACACCAGGAGCACGAATCCGGCGAGGATGATCGCTTCCCGCCCGGGGTCCCCGGGGAAGAAGCCCGGCACGGTGGCCAGGGCCGCCAGGGTGACCAGAAGGCGCTGTCGCACGGTGGCGGCCTTCGCCGCCGCCCAGCCGAGGGCGAACAGCCAGAACACGGTGACGGCGTCGGGGATGTGCTCGCGCTCCGGCAGGCCGACGAGGTCGTACCGGGTCAGGAGTCCCAGGCCGGCGAGCGCCAGGGGCAGGGCGTACGGGAACCGGCGCTCCGCCCGGTCCACCGCGGGCAGGCCCAGGAGGCCGACGGCGGCGGCCAGGATGTAGACGAGGGCCTCGATGAACCAGAAGTGCATGCCGGTCTTGAGTCCGGTGGGGCCCATGACGCTGTCGAGGAGGAAGAGGTTGGCGAGCGTGTAGTCGTCGTTGAGGAGCAGGATCAGGCCGATCCAGGCCATGCTCGGCAGCGCGACGCGGGCGAGGCTGGTCCAGCCCCGGCGTACGCGTACGCGCCGTTCGGCGGAAGTGAGGTGGAAGCGGGCGAAGTTGTATCCGGCGACCGCGAGCAGGATGTGCGCCCCGCCCTTGATGCCGAACACCTGGATGTGCGATCCGACGATGCAGAAGATCGCCAGGGCGCGGAGCGCGACGCTGGTCTCCAGGGTCCGCCTGCGGGAGGTGTCCGTGTGCTCCGGAGGCCTGAGGTCCCGGATCGGTGTCGTGTGCCAGCCGGCCGGCAGGTGGCCGAGCCGCTCTTCGAGCTGGATCGACATCTCCACGTACGACAGCGAATCGCCGCCCAGGCTGACGAAGGAGCTGTCGTCCGTCACGTCCGAGCGGTCGAGGACCCGTGCGTAGAGCAGGTGCAGGGGTTCGGGGGCGCCGTCATGTGTGGCGGCGGGGCCGGTCGTGACGTTGGTGCCGGTGGGTGCCTGGCGGGTCAGTTCGGGCACGGCCCGGTAGTCGGGCTTGCCCGAGGGGAGGCGGGGGAGGGCGGTCAGGACGCGGACGTGCACGGCGCGGGCCGGGAGACCGCAGTCGCGGGCCACGAGCCGGGCTATCCGGCGGGCGTCCCGGTCGTGGCCACCGACGGCCGCGATGCGCAGTGCCTCGTCGTCGCCGGTGCACAGGGCGCTGACGCCGTGCCGGGCGAGCATCGCCTCGACCTGCCCGGGGTCGATGCGCAGGCCGAGGATCTTCGCGAAGCGGCTGCTCCGGCCGGTGATCTCGTACAGCCCGTCGGGCGAGCGGCGCGCGATGTCGCCGGTGCGCAGTTCGTGCACGGTCCGGCCCAGTGCGAGGTCGCCCGGGGAACGGGCGTAGCCGAGCATGACGTTGGGGCCGGAGTAGACGAGCTCTCCGGTGTTCCCGTCCGTGCCGTCCGCGCCGTCCGTGGGGTCCGTCGCGTCCGTGCCGTCGGGTAGCGGCCGAAGGCGGAAGGAGCCGCCGGGGATGGGGATTCCCGCCGCCTCGGGACGGGATTCCGCGAGGTGCGGCGGCAGGTAGGCCATGCGGGCGGTCGCCTCGGTCTGGCCGTACATCACGAAGAGCTTCCAGCCGGCGGCGCGGCCGAGGGCGGCGTATCGCCGGACACGGTCGGGTGCCAGGCGGCCGCCGGCCTGGGTGACGTAGCGCAGGTGGGGCAGTTCCATGGCGGCGAAGCCGACCCGGTCGAGCAGGTCGAAGGTGTACGGCACCCCGGCGAGGGACGTCCCCCGCGCGGCTTTGAAGAGCTCCCAGAAGCAGGTGTCGGCGACCGACAGGTCGGTCAGGATCAGTCCGGCGCCGCGCAGGAGGTGGCTGTGCACGACGGACAGGCCGTAGCAGTAGTGCAGGGGCAGGGTGGTCGCGGCGCGGTCGGTGTCCCGGATGTCCAGGTACTGGGCGATGGCCTCCGCGTTGCTCTGGAGGTTCTCGTGCGACAGCCGGACGAGCTTCGGCGATCCGGTCGAGCCCGAGGTGCTGAGCAGCAGGGCGAGGTCCGGGTGTAGCTCGTGCGCAGAGCCCTGGCGCCGCTCGTCGAGCAGTCCGCCCTCGCCCCCGGGGCGGGCCACGACGTCCGGGTCGTACGCGTCGATCAGCGACTGGACGGCTTCGGGGTGGTCGCCCGGCACCAGGAGGACGGGGTGCCCGGCCGCGAGGGCGGCCAGGTGGACTACGAGGGTGTCGACGGTGTTGGCGGCGACCAGCAGGACCAGACGGCGTTCCCGGCCGAGGCGGCGGGCCGCCTCGTCCACGCGTACGGCCAACTCGGCATAGCTGACCGGGCCGTCGGCCGTGATGACGGCGGTCCGGTCGCCGTGGGCGGCGAGGCCGAGGGCGAACGGGACGGACGCGGTGCCTGGGAGTAGGTCGGGAAGGACTGTCACGGGCGCATCTTAGGAAAGCCTTACCTCGCCCGATAGTCACAGGAAAGTCACAGATGACTCAAAGAAGATCCACAGGAAAATAAGCGGTAGAGTCGGCTCCGCCGATGGGTGGGTGCGGTCGAATTGTTGCGTGCGTCACCCTTGACCTTTAGGTTAGCTTTACCTTACTTATGGGGCGTTACCTGTTTCTCCGCTGCCCCTGTAGGAAGGCTTCCCATGCGACGCCCCCTGGTCCGACGCCTGACCGCGCTCTTCGCGGCGGCACTCCTTCTCCCCGCCGTCGCGGCCTGCGGCGTCGACGAGGACGATGCGGGCCTCGTCATCTACTCGGGCCGCAACGAGAAGCTGGTCAAGCCGCTCCTCGACGAGCTGGAGAAGGCCGTCGGCACCACGGTCGCCGTCCGCTACGGCGAGAGCGCCGAACTCGCCGCCCAGATCCAGGAAGAGGGCGGCAAGACCAAGGCCGGGCTGTTCTTCTCCCAGGACGCCGGCGCCCTCGGGGCCCTGTCCACCAAGGGTCTGCTGGAGAAGCTTCCGCAGGCCTCCCTCGACAAGGTGGACCCCGGCTTCCGAGGCGGCGCGGGCGACTGGGTGGGCACCTCCGGGCGGGTCCGCGTCCTCGCGTACAACCCGGGACAGGTCTCCGAAGTCCCGGACACCGTCCACGATCTGGTCAAGCCGGAGTGGAAGGGGAAGGTCGGCTACGTCCCGACGAACGCCTCCTTCCAGGCCTTCGTCACCGGCATGCGCGTCCTGGAGGGCGATGACGCCACCCGCACCTGGCTCAAGGGCCTGAAGGCCAACGAGCCGAAGGTGTACGACAACAACCTCAAGGTGCTGGAGGCGGTCGGCAAGGGCGAGGTCTCGCTCGGACTGGTCAACCACTACTACTGGTACGAGCAGGTCGCCGAGAAGGGCGAGGCCAAGGTCAAGGCGAAGATCCACTTCCTCCCCGCCGGTGACCCGGGCGGCCTCGTCAACACCGCCGGTGTCGCCATCGTCAAGGGAACCGACCAGGCCCCGGTCGCCCAGAAGGCCGTCGACTTCCTGCTCTCGGAGAAGGCGCAGAAGTACTTCGCCGAGGACACCAAGGAGTACCCGCTCGCCTCGGGCGTGACCAGCACGGTCAAGGGCCTCCCGCCGCTGGCCACCCTGGACGCCCCGAAGATCGACCTCGGGAAGCTGGAATCGCTTCAGGAGACCCTGAAGCTGCTC
The DNA here is from genome assembly GCF_042730015.1 of Streptomyces sp. NPDC059957. NCBI lineage: Bacteria > Bacillati > Actinomycetota > Actinomycetes > Kitasatosporales > Streptomycetaceae > Streptomyces > Streptomyces sp. NPDC059957. Next base: position 10,388 of record NZ_JBHWMB010000127.1, read on the forward strand.
CAGGAAGCCGGGATGGTCTGACCTCCATGCCCTCCACGGATCCCGTCACGCCGACGGATCCCGCCACTGCCCACCGCCCGGACGGCGCCACCGCGCCGACCGGGCGGTGGCGTGCCGGGCGCCGTCCACCCTCCATCCTGCTCGTCCCCGCGGCCGTCGCCGCGGTGTTCGCCCTGCTGCCCCTCGGCTACCTCGGCGTCCGCTCCCTGGAGCGCGGCCCGGCCTTCGCCTGGGACGTCGTCTCCGACGAGCGCACCGCCCAACTGCTTGGCCGCAGCCTCGGACTGGCCGCCGTGGTCGTCTCGGCCTGTCTGGTCCTGGGCATCTCGCTCGCCTGGCTGACCGTACGGACCGACCTGCCCGGAGCCCGGGCCTGGTCGGTGCTGGTGACCCTGCCGCTGGCCGTGCCCAGCTACGTCGCCGCCTTCGCCTGGCTGTCGGCCTTCCCGCAGCTGGCCGGCTTCACCGGGTCGGCCCTCGCGCTGACGCTGGTGAGCTTCCCGTACGTCTACCTGCCCGTCACCGCCGCACTGCGCGGCACCGACCCGGCGCAGGAGGAGGTCGCCCGCTCGCTGGGCCACGGGCCGCTGAAGACCTTCCTGCGCGTCACGCTGCCGCAGCTGCGGCCCGCGGCCGCCGGCGGAGCGGTACTCGTCGCGCTGTACGTGCTCTCCGACTTCGGCGCCGTATCGCTGATGCGCTACGACACCTTCACCCGCGGCATCTACACCTCCTACCGGGCCAGCTTCGACCGCACTCCGGCCGCCGCCCTCAGCATCGTCCTCGTGGTGATGACGATCGCCCTGGTCGCCGCCGAAGCGCGGACCCGCGGCCGGGCCGGCCACGCGCGAACGGGCGGCGGCACCGCCCGCCCCGCCGTTCCCGCGCCGCTCGGCCCCTGGCGGGCGCCCGCTCTGGCCTGGTGCGCGGCCGTCACCGGCGTCGCCGTCCTCACCCCGCTGGCGACCCTCGGGTACTGGCTGGCCGTCGGCAACTCCGCGACCTGGGACCCGGCCACGCTCCTCGACACCGCCGCCACCACCCTCGGCGTCGCCGCCGCGGGAGCCGCGCTCACCACCCTGCTCGCCCTGCCGGTCGGAGTGATCGCCGCGCGCCACCGCGGCCGGACCGCCCGGCTGCTGGAGCAGTCGGCCTACGCCGGCCACGCGCTCCCGGGCATCACCGTCGCCCTGTCCCTGGTCTTCTTCGCGGTCCGCTACGCCGAACCGATCTACCAGGAACTCCCGCTGCTGGTCTGCGCGTACGCCGTGCTCTTCCTGCCCGTCGCCGTCGCCGGGACCCGCGCCGCCGTGCTCCAGTCCCCGCCCGTCCTGGAGGACGTGGCCCGCTCGCTGGGCCGCTCCCCGCTGCGCGTGCTCCGCGAGGTGACCGTGCCGCTGGCCGCCCCCGGGGTCGCCGCCGGAGCCGCGCTCACCTTCGTCGTGTGCATGAAGGAACTCCCCGCCACCCTGCTGCTGCGCCCCACGGGAATGGACACCCTGGCCACCCGCCTGTGGACGGAGACCGGCACCGGATCCTTCGCCGCCGCCGCGCCCTACGCCGCCGCGCTGATCCTGCTGGCCGCCATCCCGTCCTACCTCCTCGGAAGGCACCGCACATGACCGACCTGCAGATCGCCGGCCTGACCAAGGCGTACGGCCCCGGTGCGGCGCCGGTCCTCGACGGCCTCGACCTCACCGTCCCCGGCGGCGCGCTGACCGCCGTCCTCGGCCCCTCGGGCTGCGGCAAGACCACGCTGCTGCGCATCATCGCGGGCTTCCTGCGCGCCGACGCGGGCACCGTCACCCTCGACGGACGCGAGCTCTCCGGCCCCGGAGCCCACCTTCCGCCCGAGCGCCGCCGCATCGGCATCGTGCCCCAGGAGGGCGCGCTCTTCCCGCACTTGAGCGTCGCCCGCAACGTCGCCTTCGGCCTGACCGGGCTCGACCGGGCCGCCCGGCGGCGGCGCACGCAGGAGATGCTCGAACTCGTCGGCCTCGCCGGCTACGGCGAGCGCATGCCCCACGAGCTGTCCGGCGGCCAGCAGCAGCGCATCGCCCTGGCCCGCGCCCTGGCACCGCAGCCCGCCCTGGTCCTGCTCGACGAGCCGTTCAACGCCCTCGACGCCGCCCTGCGCACCGGCGTACGGGCCGACGTGCGCGCTGCCCTGCGCGCCACCGGAGCCACCGCCCTGCTCGTCACCCACGACCAGCAGGAAGCCCTCTCCACGGCAGACCTCGTCGCGGTCGTCCGGGACGGCCGGGTGGCCCAGTGCGCCACGCCGCACGAGGTGTACGGGCGTCCCGCGGACCCCTGGGTCGCGGCCTTCGTCGGTGACGCGGTCCTCGTCACCGCCACCGCGGACCAGGACACGGCGGCCACCGCGCTCGGCCGCATCCCCCTGGCGGACCCGCCCGGCGGGCTCCGAGAGGGTGTCGTCCTGCTGCGGCCGGAGCAGCTCCGGCTGACCGAACCGGACGCGGCCCGGGCGGGCGGCACGGTGACCGACGTCCGCTTCTACGGCCACGACGCCATGGTCACCGTGGCCGTCGACGGCATCGACGACCCCATCGACGTCCGGGTCCCCAGCCCGGCCGCCGCCCGCCCCGGGGAACGCACGGGCATCGAGGTGACGGGAATGGCGACCCTGCACCCCGCCGCCGGCGGTCGGAGCGCAGGAGCATTCCCCGGTGCGGCCGGGGTGGCCAAGCCCGTCCCGTAGGCCGCGATCACCGCCGGGGCGCAGGGACGACGCCCCGGCGGACGGTGGTTCAGGTCCTCACCTCGGTGGGCGCCGCCCC
>NZ_JBHWMB010000128.1:0-10213 GCF_042730015.1 Streptomyces sp. NPDC059957
AGCACGTCCACGGCCGTGCCGTCACCGGACGGGAATTCGCCGGCGGGGTCATCGCCGGCCAGGTCGCCGACGGCCGGGTCGCCGACGGCCGGGTCGTCCGCCCTCACCTGGTCGGGACCGTGGCGTCGCGAGTCCACGGGCCCGCGCCCCTGCGCAAGAGCACGGCCGTGCCGTCCGTGAAGGCCAGTACGTCCTCCTCGATCTCCACCAGGACCTTCTGGATGTCGGCCGGGTCCCGCGATTCGGCCCCGGGCCGGTAGACGCGGACCCGGTAGCGGCGGGTCCCGGTGAGCCGGCTGCCGGTGGCCTGCTGGGCCCCCGCCAGTCCGGTGTCGTCGGCATCGACCACGGTGAAGGACACCACCGCCCACGCCGATTTGGCCTTCAGGATCTCGATGACGGCCTTCTCGCCGAACCGGGTCACGAACTCGGGGTCGTGGATGCCCAGGCTCCAGTACACCGCCGACATCGCCAGGACCCGGGACTTGGTCTCGGCAAGGTCGACGCGGGCGGTGAGGTGGGCGGTCAGCCGGTCCTGGGTGGTGATGTAGTCGGCCCTGTCGATGTCCTGGTAGGCCACCACCTGCCGACCGCCCACCGTGCGGACCTCCGGCCCCCGGATCCCGTCCCAGGGCAGCCGGCCGAGCCCGTCGGTCTCCTCCATGCCGATCTCGGCGTCGGTCAGCGGGACGATCGTCGGCCACGGATAGGCGAAGCCGGGGGCGTCCTTGAGCGGGGTGAACGTGCGGGTCGCGTCGGGGGCCACGGAGGGCCAGTAACTGCCGAGTGCCGCACAGAGTTTGACGTCCTCCAGGAAGGGGGTGCCCAGGCTGTAGGCCTGCATGTACCGCTGGAGCGGCAGTCCGGGCTCGCTGTAGACGAGGCCCTGACTGACCTCCCACCCCGGGTCCGTGACCCCGGCCGCCGCGTCCGGCAGACCGGTGTACCGGCCGCGCGCGCCGGCGGGCAGCGGGCGGGCGAGGGGTTCGCCGGGCGCCGGATGGCCGAGGACGGCGGTCAGGGTGTCGTCGTAGATGTCGAAGCCCTTGGGGAGGGTGATGTCACCGGCGAACCGGAACTCGGAGAGCGGGTGCGGCGGTACGGCCCACAGTGCGGCGCGGATCGCCTCGGGGACCTGGGTGCGCCACCACACCGCGAGGTCGTGCTGGTTGACGTGGGGGAAGAAGTCGGGTGGCGCGACGCTGCAGAAGGCGGGCTTGAACGTGTCGATTTCCGAGGCGAGTTGCGGACAGTCGACGGAGACGAAGCCGTCGCCGGCGAAGTCGACCCAGTGCTGGGCCCGGTAGCCGCCCTCCCGGATGATCGTGTCCATGTCCGGGTTGAGGTTGAGGTCCTCCAGCCGTCCGTCGCTGTGCAGGCGGTGGCGGATGTTGACGTACTCGGGGGAGCGCCGGTCGTTGTCGGGGGCGGTCCCCTCCAGGTAGGTCGGCTCGGTCTCCAGGGAACCGGGGATCAGCTGGACGGAGGAGAAGTACAGGATTCCCGGGTCCTGGACCAGGTCCGCGGACACGTTGAAGCTGAGCCACTCCCCCTCGAACCGCGCCCGGTCCGCGAACGGCCCGGGACGCGGGGCGAGCACCCCGGAACCGTGCGCTCCCTTCTGCGGGGGCAGCAGTGCGGCGATCTTCTCGTCCCGGATCGTGAAGGGGAACTTCTCCAGGTCCTTGCCGGTCCACTCGGTCGGATAGCCCTGCTCCCTGAGGAAGAGATGCATGCGCTTGAGCTTCTCGTTGACCAGGTGCGAGCCGAGGGTGAGGGACAGGTCCAGGCCCTCTACGCATTCCCGCCCGGGGAACAGCTTGTGCACCGGCACCCAGAAGGTGCGCTCGTCGTCGCCGTCCACGATGTCGCGGGGTCCGAAGGTGCGGCTGTCGGCCCCGGTGACCTGCATGGCGATGTACGGGGCGAAGCGCTGCGGCACCGTACGGAAGACGAACGGGCGCTTCGGGTCCTGCGGGGCGAACTGGCGGGTCCGGGCGTCGTAGTGCGGGCCGGTGGTGCCCATGCGGGTGATGCCGGTCCGGGAGAAGCAGAGGTCGGCGTGGCGGCCGTGCACCGAGCCGGTGGCGTCACGGTAGTCGAGGGCGAACACCACCACACCGAGCGGGTTCTCCCCGGCGATCTCCCGGAGCCGGGCCAGTGAGGGCGGGCGCACCCCGTAGACGTAGTTCTCGACGGCTTCGATCTCGGCGAGGCCCGGGAACGCGCCGAGGGTCCGGCCCCGGCCGTCCGTGGTCACGTGGGGCGAGGCGAACGCGTGGTAGAGCAGGCTCCGGGCGGGGATCCCCGGCTCGATGCCGCGGGCGGGCAGGGTCGGGGAGAAGTCCTCGAAGCCGGGCACCGAACGGTCCAGGTCGGGGACCGGCTTGGCCAGCTCGGCGGCGAGGTCGGGGGCGCCGATGTCGAGTACGCCCCGGGTCGCGGTGAGGAGCAGGGTGCGCCAGCCGCGGCCCGCGAGGCGGGCGCAGGCGTCGGCGACCGCGTCGACCAGTGGTCTGGAGGGCGGCGCCGCCACGGCCTCGTACTGGACGGTGAGGCCTGGGAACCCGAGCAGGAGGCCGCCCGCGGCGGCTCCCTTCACAAGACCGCGTCGAGAGAGCACCACGTTCGCCTCCTGGGATGTACGGGGTCACGCTTGCCGATCGGTGATTCTGGCGGCTGTGGCACGGGCGGCCCGAGATCGACGCGGGGTTCCCTCCGAACGGCCCAAAGGATGTTGTTAACAGCTTGTCGCGGGCGCCGCGGAGCTGCCAGGACCCCTACCGGGGGTCTGGGGTGCTGCGTAGACTCCACCCGCCGACCGTGCGCTCGACGACGCCGTGGCCGGGGTCATCAACGCGGGCGTACCGGTGGCCGTCGCCGCGGGCAACGACAGCAAGGACGCGTGCAACACGAGCCCGGCGCGCCTGCCCGCGGCCATCACCCTGGGCTCCACCGACAGCAACGACGCCCGTTCCAGCTTCTCCAACTACGGTTCCTGCCTGGACCTGTTCGCCCCCGGTGGCTCCATCGTCTCCACCAAGATGGGCGGGGGCACGCAGACGATGAGCGGCACCTCGATGGCCACTCCGCACACGGCGGGAGCGGCGGCGATCCACCTCTCGGCGCACCCCGACGCCACCCCGCAGCAGGTGCGCGACGCGCTGGTGGACAACGCCCAGTCGGGCGTGGTGACCGGGGCCGGTTCGGGCTCCCCCAGCAAGTTCCTGAACGTGACGAAGCTCGGCGCCCCCACCCAACCCGGTGAGCCGGTAGCGGACTTCGCCGCCCAGTGCTCTGTGTCGGCCGCTTCGTGCGCATTCGACGCCTCGGCGTCCAAGGACCCGGACGGCTCGATCGCCTCGTACGCCTGGGAGTTCGGTGACGGCGCGAAGGGGGAGGACGTCAAGCCGTCCCACGAGTACTCCGCCGCCGGGACCTACTCCGTCAAGCTGACCGTCACCGACAACTCCGGCCGCACCGCCACCGTCACCAAGCCCGTCACCGCCGGGACCACGCGGCCCCCGACGGGCACCCCGCCCACCGCCGCGTTCTCGGTGTCCTGCTGGTACCAGGACTGCTCCTTCGACGCCTCGGCCTCCAAGGACTCCGACGGCTCGATCGCCTCGTACGAGTGGAAGTTCGGCGACTCCGCCACGGGCACCGGCGCCACCGTCGCCCACCGCTACCCGGCCGGGCAGCGCAGCTACACCGCCGAGCTGATCGTGACCGACAACTCCGGTCTGACGGGCACCGCTTCGCGCCGCATCGACTGCTACGGCTTCGGCTTCGGCACCGGCCAGTCCCTCTGCTTCGTATCCTGACCCGTCCCGTCCCGCGCGACCCGGCCCTCCTCCACCCCGGGGAGGTCCGGGTCGCGCGCATGCCGGTCGAGTGGCGACGGCTCCTTGACCCAGGCCGCCTCGGCCGCGGGCTCCGCCCCGTACGGGGTTCCCCGGCCCGTCCGTAGAGCGGGCCGATCCTGCAAACGGGTGACTTAGCGCCACATGTGCAAGGTCTCAGGCGTTGCCAGGGCGAAATGACCGACGGGTACCACCCCGCTCCAACGAAGGATCTCCAGGTAATGCTGAAGAAGATGATGGTCACCGCAGTCACCACCGCCGCCGCGATCGGCGCCGGCGGCGCCATGGCCGCTCCGGCCATGGCCATCGGCAATGACAACGGGATCAACACCGTCAACGGCAACGGTGCCGTGCAGGCCTATGGCAACCAGAAGACCCACGGCGCGATGAGCCCCCAGCTCTCCGCGGTCCAGGGCACGCTGAACAAGCCGTGCATCGGTCTGCCGGTCAAGGTAAACGCCCAGTCGCTCCTCGCCATCCTCGCGAACGTGGGCGTCCAGGACGTCAACGTCCTGTCCAACCCGCAGAACCAGCAGTGCGCCGAGAACTCCACCCAGGCCAAGGGCGACGAGCCGCTCTCCCACATCCTGGACAACATCCCGGTCTGGGGGGAAAATGTGGAACGGGGAGGCTGACGCCCCCCCCAAAACCAACCGCCTGTCCCGCCAGCGGGCGCCCGCACGACCCCCCCGCGCCCGGGCCGTCGGCCGTCCGGGCCCCAAACCGTCCGGGCCCGGCCGTTCAGGATCCAGGCCGTCCGGACCCCGCGCGTATCGCTTCGATCAGCCGGCCGGAGCCATGTCGTAGGTGACCCACATCGTACGAGTGGCCACTTGGTCGTACTTGGACCGGGCGCGGTGGTTGTCGTCGGCCGTGATCCAGCGGACCACGCTCCAGCCGCGTTCGGCAGCGCCCCGCCCGCCCGATCCCCGGCATCGCCCGAATGTCGAAGCCCGCACCCACCCGGGGACGCGGCGTCCACTTCGAGGACCCGCCGCGCCGAGGGCGGCCTGCCGCACGTGCGCGCCGCGTCTGCCTGTATCGCCCTGGCTCCGAAGCACGCCGCCCGGCGGCCCTTCCGACATGCCGGACACCGCACCGGAGCACTTGAGCTCCTCCCGGCCCGCGATGGAGCATGATCGACTCGGGTACATATGCCCCGATACGGAGGGATTTGCCGCTCATGTCACTCATGCCACTCGTACCACTGATCACCTTCACCGAGATACGCCCGGCGGCGGACTGCCCCTGCCCGGGGTGCCGTTCCGAGCGCCGCTCCACCGCCGCCCGGCACACGCCGCGCAGGCGGGCCCGGGCCCTGGCCGTGGCCACCGTCGCTGGAGCTTGCGGCCTGGCCGTCACACCGGGGATCGCCGCGGCCGCACCGGCCGTCGAGACCGGGCGCACCCCCTTCCCCGACGGCACGCAGTCCACTCCGCAGGGGCCTGCCGGCCCGCTGGCCCGGGACTCCACGAAGCGCCTGAGCGCGCCGGGGACCACCACTGCCGCCACCATCGCCACCACCACCCGGGCGGACATCATGCGCCGGGCCCAGCAGTGGGTCGACGCGCGGGTCCCGTACAGCATGAACGCCTACCGGAACGGCTACCGGACGGACTGCTCCGGCTTCGTGTCGATGGCCTGGGGCCTCGGCTCAAACCAGTGGACCGGCAGCCTGGACCGGTACGGGCAGCGCATATCCAAGTCCGAGCTGCGGCCCGGCGACATGCTGCTGTTCCACAACCCGTCGGATCCGGGCGCGGGATCCCATGTGGTGCTCTTCGGCGGCTGGACCGACGCGTCCATGAACCGCTACACCGCCTACGAGCAGACCCGCCCGCACACCCTGAAGCGCACGAACCCGTACGCGTACTGGAACAACTCCTCGCGCTACGTGGCCTACCGCTACACGGGCCTGCGCGAAGGCGGCGGCGAAGAGGGCTCCGGCTCGTTCCCCGGGGCACGCGCCTTCGGCCCCGGGGCGAACAACGCCCACGTCACCCGGCTCGGCGAGATGCTCGTGGCGCGCGGTGGGGGCCGCTTCTACACCTCCGGCCCGGGACCCGTGTGGGGCCCCGCGGACCGGGCCGCCACCAAGGCCTTCCAGGAGGCGCAGGGGTGGCGCGGCGCCGAGGCCGACGGAACCCCGGGTCCGGCCACCTGGGCCCTGCTCACCGGTGGCAAGGGGCGGAACATCCCCTCCGCAGGCGGCGGATCGACCACCGACTCCGCGTTCCCCGGCGCGCAGCACTTCCGCCCCGGTCAGGCCAACGAACACGTGGCCCGGCTGGGCCGCCGCCTCGTGGAGCGCGGCTACGGACGGCACTACTCCCAGGGCCCCGGCCCCCGTTGGTCCGAGAGCGACCGGCGCAACGTGGAAGCCTTCCAGCGGGCGCAGGGCTGGCGCGGCGCGGAGGCGGACGGCTACCCGGGCCCGGAAACCTGGCGCCGCCTCTTCGCCACTACGGGCCGCTGACCCCGTCCGGCCCCCTCCCCGCTTCCCCCTACCCGCTTCCCCCTACCCGCCCCCCTTCCTCCTCTGCCTTCCCTCGCCCCTTCCCCCGCGACGTCCACGGCGCGGGGGAAGGGGCTATCGGCCGCTGCCACCGTCCGTACCGATCCGGCTCCTCGGAGGCGGGCCGCGGCGTACGCAAAGCCACGCACTCTACAAGCGGGCCCGGCCCGATGCGCGCCAACGCACCCACTGCCGTGCGGCGCTTGGGAACCTCGGCGATTCGGCCAACATCCTTTGGTGGCAGTGCCGTTGCGGGAGGCGGGTCGGTGTAGTTCGCACGGTCCCCCGCCCCCGTCATTCCGGGGTTCCCTGGCCGACCGAAAGACGTGTGTTCGAAAAGCCGGGGCGGTCGTTGAGCTCACGACAGCGTCCGAACGGCGATCCAGGGGGACCTGATGAGCGCATCCGAAGTGCACGGCAAACCGACCGGCGCTCCTCCTCCGCCGCCGCCTGCGGAGATCACGTACAGCGGGCAGTACTCCGTCAATCCGCTCGCCGAGGTCTCCTTCCGGAAGATGTGCGCCACGCTCCCCTCCGTCCTGGCCCGGATCAGCCGCCTGTCGTGGCGGACCGACCGGCGGGCCGTCCGGCTCCTGATCGGGTGCCAGGTCGTCACGGGCGCATCCGCCGCGGTACTGCTGGCCGCCACCGCCCGCGCGATGGGGCCCGTACTCGGCGCCGGAAGTGCAGCCGACCGTCTCCAAGGGGCCTTGCCCGCGCTGCTCGTGGTCGCGCTCGCCGCCGCGATGAACCGCGCCGCGGGGGCCGTGGCCGCGTACGCCGAACGGCGGATCACCCCACTGCTGACCTCGGAGACCGACAGCACCCTGGTCGAGGCGGTCTGCCGGGTCGAGGCCTCGGCCTACGCCGGGGACGGCTTCTCCGACCGGCAGGAGGCGGCCGAGATGGGGGTGGTCCGTACCCACGTGATGGTCGCCGACGCCCAGCGCTTCATGTCCTCGCTGATCCGCCTGGTCACCGCCGGCAGCGTCCTGTCCCTGCTGAACGTGATGCTGTTGCCCCTGCTGCTCCTCGCCGTACTGCCCGCCGGCATCGGCGCCGTCCTGACCGCCCGCGTCGACTACGAGATCCACTACGCCAACATCAGCGACCGCAACGTGCGTGGGATGATGCGCTGGTGGGCCACGGCCTCCCAGTACGGCGACGAGGTCCGCGCCAACTCCATGACCGACTACCTCGTCCACTGGTACCGGGCCCTGTCCGACCGGTGTGACCGGCGGAACCTGGCAGCCGCACCCCGGACCCTGCGGATCTCCCTGCTCTCCGCGCTGGCCGGCGGCGTCTTCCTCCTCGCGACCTGGGGAGCACTCGCCTGGCTCGCCGTGACCGGCCGGATCGAACCCGCCATCGCCGCCACGGCCGTGATCGCCGTCCAGACCGCGCTGGCCGCCCTGTCCCAGGTCATCATCAACGGCGCCGCGGTCTTCCACACCAGCCTGTACCTCACCGACATGCAGTCCTTCCTCGACGAGGCCGCCGCCCGTGCTCCCCGGCGCGGACCACGCGAGATCACCGGCCCGGTCGAGCGGATCCGGCTCGACGAGGTCGTCTACCAGTACCCGGGCAAGGGCAAACCCGCGGTGGACGGCGTCTCCCTCACCCTGGACCGCGGACAGATCCTCGCGATCCTCGGAGCGAACGGCTCCGGGAAGTCGACCCTGACGCGGCTGATCACCGGGATCTACCTCTGCGACAAGGGCAAGGTCACCTGGAACGGAAGCGACCTCGCCGACACCGACCCGGGCACGGTCTGGCGCCTCACCGGCCTGGTGCCGCAGGAGTTCGCCAAGTGGCCGCTGCGGGTGCGCGAGAACATCACCCTCGGTCAGCCCCGCACCCACGACGACGGGCCCGTGTGGGAAGCCGTCGACGCGGTCGGCCTGCGCGAAGCCGTCGAAGACCTCCCCGAGGGTCTGGACAGCCTCCAGGCCCGCGACATCTGGGGAGGCGTCGAATTCTCCGGCGGGCAGTGGCAGCGCGAGGCGTGCGCCCGGGCCCTGTACCGCAAGCCCGAGTTGCTGATCCTGGACGAGCCGACGTCTCAGATGGACCCGCGCGGCGAGCATCTGATCTTCGAGCGGATCAAGGCCATCGCCGCCGACCGGATCACCATCATGGTCACCCACCGCCTGGAGAACACGAGGATCGCGGACCACATCATCGTGCTGGAGGGCGGCCGCATCACCGAGCAGGGCCGCTATGACGATCTCGCCCACGGCGGCGGAACCTTCGCCGAACTCCTCGCGCTCTCCCAGGACCGCTGACCGGCTCCGGCCCGCCCCACGTGCCCGATCCGCTGCTCCGCCGCACCGCCGCTCCGCCGCACCGCCGCACCGCCGCACCGCCGGAGGCAGTGGCTTCGCCTGCCTCACCCGCCCTACCCGCCATACCTGGCCCACCTGGCCTACCCTCCCCCACCCGCCGCCCCGGAGGACCCGTGTTCCCTCACATCACCGCATCCGACGGCCGTGCGCCCCTCCCGCCCGGGGGCCTCGCGCCCGAGCAAGAAGCCGGCCGCCGCACGAGGAGTACGAAGCCACTGCCGCCGGCGGTGCGGGGGTGGGCGGAGCAGCGGATCGGGCCCGTCGTGTCCGTACGCGATGCCTCGCACGACTGGGACCGCTCCCGGGTGTGGGACGTGGCGGGCGCCGACGGGGTGCACCGGTACGTGAAGGTGTCGCCCAGCGAGAAGTTCTTCACCCGTGAGACCCGGGCATACCGTCACGTGGTCCCCGCCCTCGGGCACAGCCGGGCACCCCACCTCATCGACAGCCGCGCCCAGGATCTGGTCCTGCTGCTCACCACGGTGCCCGGCGCCCCGGCGAAGACGCTCGGCCTGTCCTCCGGTGACTGGCGGGCCGTACACCAGCAGGCCGGAACCCTCTGTGCCCGGCTGCACGAGGCCGGGGAACTCGACCGCACCGACCGGGTGGAGGCCGAGGCCTCCCTGGGGGCCGCCGCCGACGGGACGGAGAAGTACCTGGCCCGCGCCGGTGACCGGCTCACCGAAGGGGAGCAGCAGTTGGTCCGCGACCACGCGGCCCGGCTGCGCCGCGTCGGCCCGGTTCCCGTCGGCTACATCCACGGCGACAACCAGCCCAGGAACTGGATGGTGTCCGAGGGCGGGCTCGCTCTCATCGACTTCGAGCGGACCCGGCCGGCTGCCCTCGTCCAGGACCTGGTCCTCTTGGCGGTCACCCAGTGGATCGACCATCCGGACCGCGAGAAGGCATTCCTCTCGTCCTACGGGCGCACTCTCACCGACGGCGAGCGGCACGCTCTGCGCTGCCTGGCCGCCCTGGACGCGGTCAACTGCCTGGCCTGGGGCCCGGACAACAACGACGAGCAGGTCGCGGCCCGGGGCCGACGGACCCTGGACCGGCTGATGGGGGAGAGCGGGTCGTGAGCGAGATCCCCGGGAGCATCGTGCACGTCGTGCTCCTGCTCCAGCGTCCCGGTGACGGCCGTCCTCGCCCACTTCGCCGCCGGTCTCCTCCAGGCAAGACCTACGTCTACGGCAGTCTCACCGCTCCGGAACTCCGGGGAGGTGAGGGCCTGTGACGGCCTCCACCAAGGCGGCCGAGACCCGGAGGCCGACCCCACCGGCCCTGCGACTGCTGGTCGCGAGCGAATGCGCGAGCCTGTCCGGATCGGCGGTCAGCGCCGTCGCCGTCCCCACTCTGGCCGTGCTCGTGCTCCACGCCTCCACCCTCCAGGTCGCCGTGCTCGCCTTCCTCGGACAGCTGCCGAACGCCATCGTGGCGCTCCCGGCCGGCGCGCTCTCGGACCGCCACCCCAAGCGCCCCCAGATGAT
>NZ_JBHWMB010000128.1:10223-13094 GCF_042730015.1 Streptomyces sp. NPDC059957
CATCCCGGCCGCCGCCGTGTCCGGCAGGCTCACCATCGGCCAGCTGTACGCGGTCGCCGTCGTCCTCGGCATCGCCAAAGTCGTGCACGGCGCGGCTTCGATCAGCTTCCTGCCCGTCCTCGTCGAGCCTCACCTCCTCCAGCGCGCGAACTCCCGCCTCGGTGCGGCCTCGTCGGTCGCCGACAGCCTGGGAAACAACCTGGGCGCCGCACTGATCGCCGCCGCCGGCGCGGCCCGCTCGGTGATCGCCGATGCCCTGTCCCACCTCGTCTCCGCCTTCCTCGTCTGGCGCATCCGAACCCCCGAGCCGCCCACCGCGCGGCCACAGGGCCGCCGCAGCCTCGCCCGGGACATCCGTGAGGGACTGCGCTACGTGGCCGGGCAGCCGACGATCCGCACGGTGATCGCGGCGCTTTCGACGCTCAGCCTCGGACTGGCGATCATGAACACCTACTGGGCGTACTACCTGCTCGCCGTCCTGAAGGTGTCCCCGACGGCGTTCGGCGTGATCATGGGCGTCGGAGGCGCCGGCAGTCTGGCCGGGGCGCTCCTCGCCCCGAAGATCGCCTCCCGCATCGGCATCGGTCCGACGATCATCGTCGGATTCGCGGTCAGCCCCCTGACACAGGTGCCCCTCCTGCTCGCCGGGCCCGGCCTTCGCTGGCAGACCACCCTCGCCCTGGTCCTGGCCGTACAGCTCTTCTGGGCCACCGCGTCCGGGACGAGCCAGAGATCCCTCAGGCAGACGATCTGCGACCCCCGCTTCCAGGGGCGGATGCAGGCCGCCGGCACCACGATGACCGCCGGCGTCCGACCGCTCGGCGCCGCGGCCGCCGGCGCCCTGGTCCTCCACCTCGGCGTACACACCACCCTCGCGATCGGCGCGGTCGTCCAACTCGTCCCCGTCGCGCTCCTGCTCCTCTCCCCTGTCCGCACCATGCGCGACATGCCCGCCCCGCCCCCGCGCACGGCCCTGCCCTCTGCCCGCGAAGGAGCTTCATGACGACCGCCTCGACCTCGACCGCCGCGTACTGGAATCCCCTCTGGACCCAAGGCCGCCGGTACCGACAGCTCGACGACGCCGAGACACGGCTGCTGGGCCAGCACCTCGGACCCGGCCGAGGACGGCCGGCCCTCGACATCGGCTGCGGCGACGGCGCCCTGACCCGCCACCTCCACCATCAGCTCGGGTACCGCGCCACCGGGATCGACTGCTCCCCCGGCGCCCTGGCCATCGCCGCCGCCCAGGACTCCCCGGCAACGCCCGGCCCGCTGTGGAGATGCGCCGACATCGGGGCCGACGACCTGACCGCCTCAACCGGCCTGCCGGATTCCGCGTACGCGGTCATCACCTGCCGCCTGGTCTACCGGTGGCTCGACGACAAAGCGGCCTTCGTCAACCGCGTCCGCCGCCTCCTGGTACCCGGCGGGACCTTCTGGGTCGTGGCCGAGATCACCGGCCGCCGGAAGAACGCCGACCCCCTCCAGAGCCTCGGGATCGGCCCGGCCGAGGCCGAGGTCCTCACCGCGGGCTGGTCCGTCGTCCGGACCCACGACCTGGACGTGCTCCGCTGCTACGCCCTGCGCCCCTGACCGACCCCGCCCCGTTGGAGGACATGTTGATGGACGTCGAGAAGCAGACCGCCGAAGTCTGGACCGCCTACGGGGCGCACCAGCTGACCGCGCGCCCGGACCTGCCGGAGATCGAACGGTGGGACTGGGGCATCACGGACGCCGGGCCCGGCATCGAGAGCCTCGGGAACGTCAGGGGCCTTCGCGTCCTCGACCTCGGCAGCGGACTGGGCCGCCATGCCGCACGCCTGGCCGCCCTGGGCGCCGAGGTCACCGCCGTCGACGCCTCCCCCACCCAGCACGAGCGCGCCGTCACCCGGTACCCGAACGCTCCCGGGCTCCGCTTCGTCTGCGCCGACGCCGTCTCCCACCTCCGGTACACGGCCCCCTACGACCTGATCTACTCCGTCAACGGTCTGCCCTTCCTGGACCCCGGCCGGCTCCTTCCCGCGCTGGCCAACGCCATCAGGCCCGGTGGGCGCCTCCTGTTCTCCGCGCTGCACACCAACTCCCGTGGCGCCGGCCCCTCGACGGCCGTCGCCCCGCGCCCTGAGGACTTGCGGCTCCCCGGCACCACCCGGACCCACCCCGTCCACATGTGGGTCCTCACCCCCCAGCTGTGGGAGGACCTCCTGGTCGAGCACGGCCTCACCCTGCAGACGGTCACGGCGATCGACGCCCCGCAGCCGGACAACGCCGCCTCCTACCGGCTGTACGAGGTCCGGCGCCCGGAGAGGGTGCCGAGTCGACAGCGCACCCACACTCCCCCACCACCGCACGCGGTCGTGGGGGTCGGCGTGATCATCCACGGCCCGGACGGTGTCCTGCTGGGCCGACACCGCCGTGGCACCTTCGAACTTCCCGGCGGATCCGTCGAGCCCGGCGAGACCTTCGCCGAGGCTGCCGTACGCGAACTCCGCGAAGAGGCCGGGCTCGTGGCCGACTCCGACGACACCGTCGTGCTGGGCACTCTCCTGGACCGGGTGGGTGACATCGTCCGGGTGACGGTTCCCGTCCTGGTCACCCGCTGGTCCGGTGCACCGCGACAGTGCGAGGAAGCCATCGGATCCTGGCGGTTCTGGCCCCGGGACGCACTGCCCCAGCCTCTGTTCGTGCCGACCGCCCAGTGCCTCGGCACATGGGATCCGAGCCTTCCGCTCGACCATCCACCCGCAGCCTTCCACCCCGCCGGCCCCGGACCGGCCTAGGTGTATTGCCCTGTGAGGTTGGGGACGCGGCTGGCGGGTGGTTTGCCTGCGAGGGCGGTGTGTCCGCGGTGGTGATTGTAGGTGTGCAGCC
>NZ_JBHWMB010000129.1:0-5984 GCF_042730015.1 Streptomyces sp. NPDC059957
GGATCAGCCGGCCGGCCAGTGCGGCCACGAAGGGGCGTACGCGCACCAGTACTCGGGGCATCCCATCCGGTAGGCCCGCGTGATGGTCTCGGTCAGCGAGGCCCGTCACGGCCCGTTCCCGTGACCCGGAGCGACACCCGGCCCTCGGGCAGCCCCGGGACCGTGACCCGCCAACCACCCTTGTCCGCACGGACCTTCGCCGACTTCCAGGTGGCACCGTCGTCCGTGGAGTACGCGACCGACACCCGGTCCACATCGCCCCCGTGCGCGCCCCGCTGCCGCTCGAAGCCGACACCGAAGGCGAACTCCTTCCCCGCCGCCACCGAGTTGTCCCCGTCGAGACCCGACATGTCGTACCGGGTGTCCAGCAGGTCCAGGGGCTGTTCGCGGTCGGTACGGCCCGACCGGAACATCATCACCGCGCTCGTCATCTCCTGGATTGCGCTGGTAGAAGTCCTGCGCTGAGAAGACACGAGTCCAGGGGGCCTCAGAGTTCCTTCATCACCACGTCAGCATCCGTGGAAGCGTTGAGGACGTGGCGGATGATGGCCGAGGCTTCGTCAGGGTTGTGGTCCAGCCAGGCGGTGAGGTGCCGGCGGACGACCATGTGGACGTAGGCGTCCGCTTCGGGGTTGGCGAGTCTGGTCCTGGTGGCACCTTCGAAGACGGGGTGGGTGAGTTTTATGGAGATGACGGCGGTCAGGCCCTCGTGGACAGCGGCGGCGGTGATGTCCTCGTCGTCTGAGGGCAGCTGCCCGTTACGGCGTGCGTAGTCGTTCACGACGTCTGTGAGCGCGGTACGGAAGCCCTGTTCGTGGGCGCCGCCCTCATGCGTCCGGGTGCTGTTCGCGAAGGAGTGGAACCCTCCCGCGGAGGACCAGGTGCTCCACTGTATGGCGACCTGCACGAAGATCGTCCCGTCCTCGTTCTCCGACTCGAAGCCGATGGCGGGGGAGTGGACGAGACTCGTGGGGTAGGGGTTGAGGTGGGCGACGTAGGCCCGAAGGCCGTCCGCGTGGTGATGGTGGACCGGCCGCTCCGGACGTTCGTCGTTGAGTGAGATGGCCAGGCCCCCGTTGAGGAAGGCCAGTTCCTGGAGGCGCTCCGACAGCGTGGCGAACGAGTACCGGGTGGTCTCGAAGATGTCGGCGTCGGGCAGGAAAGCGATCGCGGTGCCGTGCCCGCTGCTCTCCTCGTGCCTCGTCAAGGCAGTGATCGGGATGCCCTTCTTGTACTCCTGGGTCCAGCGGTGACCGTCACGGTGGACCTCGACCGTGAGATGGCTCGACAGCGCGTTGACCACGCACAGGCCCAGGCCATTGATGCCGCCGGACACCCAGTAGCCAGTATGGGACTTGGGACCGAAGGACAGCTCCGTCAGTGCAAGTTCGACGGCCGGTCTACCGGTGCCCTCCTGCACCTCGACGGGCAGTCCCCGCCCGTCGTCCGCCACGCGAATGCCGCCGTCCGCGGTGATCGTGACATCGATGGCGTCCGCGTCGCCGGCAAGGTGCTCGTCGACGGCGTACGAGACGACCTGGAACACCATCTGGTGCAGGCCGCGCTCACCGATGGAGCCGATGTACATGCCGGGGCGCCTGCGTACCGCCTCAAGGCCCTCGAGTACCTGGATGCAGGTCAGACCCCATATGAAGAAGCCCCAGGTGGCCGTGTCCGCAGCTCTGCCACCGCTGTCGTTCTGGGGGGACACCGCTGGGATCGGAGCAGCGCGAAGGCCCCGCTGGAGGCGCGGAGGGGGCCTTCCAGGCCGGGCCCTGGGGGCCTTTCCCGGCGGATTTCCCGCCGGGGCTCGTCTCGTCCGGCGGTCGTGCGGCGTACGTCGGCTTTCGGGAGAGCCATGAGTGTGTGCTCGGCCACGGCCGGCTCGGCCTCGGTCAGGGTGACTGCTGACCGTCCTCGCGGGCGAGACGGAGGGCGAGTTCCTGCAGGATCGCATCCGTACCGGGCTCCGCGCCGGTTTCGTCGTACGCGTAGGCGACTGCCGCGAAGGCGGCGATGAAACCGTTGACCAGAGCGCTCAGCGGCGCGGAAAGCTGGTCGAGCACGGCGCCGCCGACTTCCTCGGGGTCGGCTCCCGCCGGCACCAGGAAGTGACCGGGGGTCACTTCCGCGAGCAGTTCGGAGGCGAGGCCTTCGCCGACGTCCGCGCGCAGGGCGGTGAGCGCGGCGATGGCTTTGAGTTTGATCTCGTTTTCGTGCACGGGTCGAGACTACGACGCGGGCAGTGGGCCGTGCCGTTGTCGGTTCCCGGCTCCTTGGTCGCGCGCGTGGTTCGAGGCCGGCGGCCCTGGACTGTTCCCAGGGCCGCGCGCAGGAGAGCCCCCCTCAGCCCCGCACCAGCCCGCCCCGAGCGATCACCTCCGCGTACCACCGCGCACTGTCCTTCACCGTCCGGCGCTGGGACGCGAAGTCCACGTGGACGATGCCGAAGCGCTTGCTGTAGCCGTACGCCCACTCGAAGTTGTCCAGCAGGCTCCACAGGAAGTAGCCGCGTACGTCCACACCGTCCTCGATCGCCCGGTGGACGGCCGTCAGGTGCGCGTCGAGGTACGCCACCCGCTCCGGGTCGTGGACCTGCCCCTCCGGATCCGCGTAGTCGTCGTACGCCGCCCCGTTCTCCGTCACCAGGAGCGGGAGGTGCGGGAGTTCGTCGCGCAGCCGGGTCAGCAACTCGTACAGGCCGTTCGCGTCCACCGGCCAGTCCATCGCCGTACGCGGGCCCGCCGCCGGAGTGAACGCCACATGCTCCTCGGCTCCCGCCCAAGGGGCGGGGGAGGCGGAGGAGCCCGCCGAAACGACGCTGGGGGAGTAGTAGTTGATGCCCAGTGAGTCGATCGGGGTGGACGTGACCTCCAAGTCGCCGTCGCGGACGAACGACCAGTCCGTCACACCCGCCGTGTCCTCCACCAGGTCCTGCGGCAGCCGTCCGTGGAAGACCGGGTCCACGAAGATCCTGTTCGCCACCGCGTCGATCCGGCGCACCGCGTCCCGGTCCGCCGAGGTGTCCGTCAGCGGGCGCAGGGCGTGGAGGTTCAGGGTCAGGGAGATCTCGGCGGTGGACGGGAGGCGGTCACGCAGGACGCGGGCCGCTCCGCCGTGGGCCAGGTTGAAGTGGTGGGCGGCGCGCAGCGCGGCGAGGTTGCTGGTGCGTCCGGGGGCGTGGACCCCGTTCCCGTACCCGAGGAACGCCCCGCACCAGGGCTCGTTCAACGTCGTCCAGGTCGTCACCCGGTCGCCCAGCGCCCGGGCCACCAGGTCCGCGTACTCCGCGAACCGGTGTGCGGTGTCCCGTTCCGGCCAGCCGCCCGCGTCCTCCAGCTCCTGCGGGAGGTCCCAGTGGTAGAGCGTCGCGACCGGCCTGATGCCGTTCGCCAGCAACTCGTCCACCAGGCGGCGGTAGAAGTCCAGGCCGCGCTCCACGGCCGGGCCCCGCCCCGTCGGCTGGACCCGGGGCCAGGAGACGGAGAAGCGGTAGTCCGTGACGCCGAGCTCCTTCATCAGCTTCACGTCGTCCGGCATCCGGTGCAGGTGGTCGGCGGCTATGTCACCCGTGTCACCGTTGCGGACCTTGCCGGGGGTGCGGCTGAAGGTGTCCCAGATGGAGGGCGTCCGGCCGTCCTCGGCGGCGGCTCCCTCGATCTGGTAGGCGGCGGTGGCCGTCCCCCAACGGAATCCGGTGGGGAAACGAAGCCCCGTCCCGGTCTCGGGGCGGGCGCCCGTGGAGGTCACCGGGCGGGCATCGACAGCGGTCATGAGACGGACACTCCAGGGAGTAGTGGGGGAGGGGGACGATCAGATGGGGCTGCCGGGGCTGCCGGGGCCAAGCGCTCCGCTGGGAGCCGCCGGTCGTTGCCGGAGGGCAGGAACGCGTCAGCCCTTCACCGCTCCCTGCATGATGCCGCCGACGATCTGCCGGCCCAGCAGGCCGAAGACGAGCAGCACCGGCAGTGTGCCGAGCAGCGTGCCGGCCATGATCACCGACTGGTCGTTGACGTAGCCGCCGCCGAGCTGCCGCAGTGCGACCTGCACGGTCGGCTCCTGCGAGGACAGCGCGATGACCGGCCAGAAGAAGTCGTTCCACGCCGTCATGAACGTGAGCATCCCGAGCACCGCCATCCCCGGCCGCGCGATCGGGATCACGATCGACCAGAAGATGCGGGCCGTGGAGGCCCCGTCCATGCGGGCCGCCTCGATCAGCTCGTCCGGCAAGGACTGGATCAGGTACTGGCGCATGAAGAACACTCCGAACGCCGACACCAGACCCGGCAGGATCACCGCCTGGAGCTGATTCACCCACTGGAGTTCGGCGATCAGCATGAACAGTGGGATCACGCCGAGCTGCGGCGGGATCATCATCGTCCCGATCGTCAGCGTCAGCAGGGCGCCCCGGCCCCGGAACTTCAGCTTGGCGAAGGCGAACCCGGCCAGCGTGCAGGAGAGCACCGTGCCCACGGTGATGGACCCGGAGACGATCAGCGAGTTCAGCAGCGCCTTGCCGATGTCGGCCTCTTCGAGGACCGCCTCGAAGTTCTTGATCAGGTTCGGGCCGGGCAGGAGGCTCGGCGGCACCTGCGCCAGGTCCGCGTTGGACCGGCTCGCCGCGACGATCGTCCAGTAGAAGGGGAACGCCGAGATCAGCAGTGCGAAACCGAGGATGAGGTAGGCGAGCCGGCCGCCCGTCATCGTTCTCCCGGCCCCGCCGCCCCTGCGGAGCCAGGAGTGCCTGCCCGGCCGGTCCTGCGGGGGCGGGCGCCTCTCGGGCGCGGTCGGCGGTGGGGCGAGCGCGGTCATCGGCCAGCCTCCTTGCGTGCGCGGCGGCGCGCGATCAGGGCATTGACCCCGACGAGCACCACGATCAGGACGAACATCACCCAGGCGATGGCCGCGGCCCGCCCCAGGTGGAAGAAGCCCCAGCCCTGCTCGTACATGTACAGGCCGAGGGTCTGGTACTGGTGCGAGATGCCGCCGGAGATCGATCCCTCGAACAGCAGCGGCTCACCGAAGAGCTGGGTCGCGCCGATCGTCGAAATGATCACCGTGAAGACGATGGTCGGCCGCAGTCCGGGAAGGGTCACGTGGATGAACTGCCGCCAGCGAGAAGCCCCGTCGATCCCGGCGGCCTCGTACAGCTCGTGCGGGATCGACTGCATGCCGGCCAGGTAGATCAGCGCGTTGTAGCCGGTCCAGCGCCAGATCACGATCGTCGATACGGCGATCTGCGAGGCGACCGTTCCCGTCTGCCAGTCCACCGGGTCGACACCGACGAGCCCGATCACGTAGTTGATCAGCCCGAAGTCGCGGCCGAACAGCTGGGCGAAGACGAGCGTGGCGGCCGCTACGGACGTCGCGTAGGGGAGCAGGACCGCGGTCCTGATGAACGTCCGCCCGCGCAGCTTGTAGTTGAGGAGGTGGGCCAGGCCCAGTGCCATCGCGAGCTGCGGCACGGTGGACAGCACGCCGATGGTGAACGTGTTGCGCAGCGAGATCCAGAAGTACTCGTCGGCGAAGAGCGCGGTGTAGTTGCCGATGCCCCGCCACTCCATGTCGCCGCTCGTCTGGAGCTCGACGCGGTAGAGGGAGACGAACGCCGTGTAGAGGAGCGGGAAGAGGCCGAAGGCGAGGAACAGGGTGAAGAAGGGGGCGATGTAGGCGTACGGAGAGGCCTTGCTCCAGGTACGCCGGAGAGCGGCTGCCGGACCGTCGTCCGGGCCGGTCCCGGGGCCGGATCCGGGTCGGGATCCGGTCCTGGCCGGGCGGGGGCCGGCCTTCGCGGTGGAGGTGGGGGACACGATGCGGCCCTTCGGTGGATCGGGGCAGGAGGGGATGCCGGGCATGCGGGGATACGGGGGCGGGACGGGTCACGGCGGCGGGACGGGTACGGAGCACGGGGTGCGGCCGGTCCGTCGAGGTGCGCGGGTGGCCGGCCGCCGAGGTGAGAGGGGGGACCGGTCACCGAGGTGAGC
>NZ_JBHWMB010000129.1:5994-12948 GCF_042730015.1 Streptomyces sp. NPDC059957
TGGGAAAAGACGGAGCAGCCGGCGAGAGCGTCCGCTGCTCGCCCCCCCTCCCCCCCCCCCGCGCCCGGCGTCAGCCGATGACGTTCGCCACGCCCTTCTTCGCCGTCTCCCACGCCGTGTCCGACGCGACCCCCTTGCGCTCGACCTCGCTCAGCGCGTTCGTCAACTGCTGCATCACGTTCTGGTCGTGCACGCCCAGCACCTGGACCGGGGACTCCTTGGCCGCGTCACCGAAGATCTGGCCGATCGGGGCGTCGGAGAAGTAGGGGTCCTTGGCGTCGGCGATCTTCGCGATCGCGCCCGTAGAGGAGGGGAAGTTGCCCTGCTTCTGGAAGACCTTCGCCTGCTGCTCGGGCGCGGTGAGCCACTCGATCAGCTTGTACGCCTCCTCCTTGTGCTTGGCCGCACGCGGGATCGAGAGGTACGAGCCGCCCCAGTTGCCCGCGCCGCCGGGCAGCTTGGCCACGTCCCACTTGCCCTGGCCGGCGGCACCCGCCTGGCCCTTGACGTAGCCGAGCATCCAGGCCGGGCAGGGGATGGTGGCGAACGAGCCGGCGGCGAAGGCCTGGTTCCACTGCGGGGACCACTGGTCGAGCTTGGCGCTCAGACCGGCCTCGGCCGCCTTCACGGAGGTGTCCCAGGCCGTCTTGACCGCCGGGTTCGTCTCATAGATCAGCGTGCCCGAGGCGTCGTAGTACCGCTCCTTCTCCTGGCCGATCATGACCCCGTAGAGGGATCCGATGCTGTCCAGCCAGGCGCTCTGGGCGGGAGCCTTCTTCTTGTACTCCTTGCCCAGCTCCAGGTAGCCGTCCCACGTGGACCACTTCTTCGCGAGCTCCTCGCGGTCGGTGGGGAGACCGGCCTGCTCGAAGAGGTCGGTGCGGTAGCACATGGCCTCGGGGCCCACGTCCGTGCCGAGGCCGAGGACCTTGCCGTCCTTCGTGGAGGCTGCGGACCACTTGGCCTCGGCGAACTGGCCCGCGAGCTTGTCGGCCCCGTACGCCTTCAGGTCCTGGAACTTGTCGGCCTGCTGCTGGGTGACCGACGCGATCCGGCCCACCTCGACGCCCTGCACGTCCGCGAGACCACCGCCACCCGCGAGGCGGGTCTGGAGCGATTTCCAGTAGTCCGCCTCGTCCTGGGTGTCGCTCTGCTTGATCGTCACGTTGGGGTGGAGCTGCTGGTACTCCTCGTAGAGCCCGGCCTCCTTGAAGCCGAAGGATCCGAAGAGGTCGACCGTGAGGGTGACCTTTCCGCCCGCACCGTCGGCGGCGTCCGGCGAGGCGCTGGATCCACAAGCGGCGAGGAGGGCCCCCGTGAGGACGACCGCGCCGAGGCGGGCCGTGGCTCTCTTGGCGACTCGGGCGATGGGCATGGGAAGCCTCCCTTGACTTCGGGATGAACCGAGCGCCGATTTGAGAGCGCTCTCAGTGCGTGCGTCTGGAGCGTCCCCCACCGCCTGTCCCCCGTCAAGACTCGAACGCATAACAGCTTGGCGTTACGCCTAACTGCACGTTGAGCATGCTCCCTTGACACTGAGGTTTCAGGAGATTTACGTTCCTTGGCACTTGAGAGCGCTCTCGAACGCGCTCTTCCCCCCACGTGATCGAGGTGTGTTTCGTGCAAGCCTCCCTCTCCAGACCCGCAGTGGCGACGCTCCTGGCCATCGGCCTGGCAGCCGTCGGCCTGGGCCCCGCCGCCTCCCCGGCAGCCGCCGCCACCATCCCGGCAGGGTCCGGCAGTTACACCGACACCCGACCTGCCGGGACGTCGGGCCCCACCACGAACACCGGCGCCCCCGTCACCCCCAAGCTCACCGCCGCCGCCCGGGACAAGCCGGTCCCGACCAACGACTGGTGGACCTCGCTCGCCTACCAGCGCTACGGCGACAACCCGTACTCCACCCCCATGTACGGTCACCCCCTCACGTACCAGGCCAAGGCCTCCGGCCTGGAGGTCGGCTACCCGACCACGCCCGCGATCGTCGGTGACGGCCGGCAGTACGAGTACGCCCACAAGGCCGACCTCACCGTCGGCCTCACCGGCCTGAACTCTCCCGACACCAAGGCCGATGCCTGGTCCGACTGGACGGTCACCCCGTACTGGGCGGACGGCTCCCGCACCTTCCGGGCCACCATCGGCCACGGCATGCCGTTCGTGTACGCCAAGGGCTCCGGCGGCGATGCCCGTATCACGACGGCTTCCACGCCCACCGTCTTCGCGGACAACGGCAACGTCCTCGGCATCACGGTCGCGGGTCACCACTACGCGCTCTTCGCCCCGACCGGCGCCGACTGGAACGTCTCCGGCACCGCGATCACCGCCGGACTCGCGGGCAAGGACTACTTCTCGCTCGCCGTCCTGCCCTCCACGGACGCGCTCGCCACCTACCGCAAGTACGCGTTCAGCTTCGTCACCGGATCGCAGGTCGGCTGGCAGAGCGCCGGCGGCGACGTCCGGGCGACCTACACCCTGACCACGGAGGCCAAGGAGGGCACCGAGCGCGGCACGCTCCAGGCCCTCTACCGCCACCAGTGGCTGCACACCGCCGACGCGCTGACCCCGTACACGTACGTCTCACCGCGCGGCACCATGAAGGTGCGCGAGTCCGCCTCCTTCACCACCAGCCAGAAGAACAACGGAGTGGTGCCCGCCCTGCCCGCCACCAGCGGCGTCGACCGGGCCCGGCTGACCGGTTACCTCAACGAGGTGGCCAACGCCGCCGACCCGTTCTCCGGGGCCTCCGACACCTACTGGACGGGCAAGGCGCTCGGCCGCCTCGCCCAACTGGTGCCCGTGGCCGACCAGATCGGCCAGACCGCGACCCGCGACAAGCTGCTCGGCCTGATGAAGGGCCGTCTCCAGGAGTGGTTCACGGCGGGCGGGGCGAGCGGGTTCAGCTACGACAAGGACTGGAAGACCCTCACCGGTTACCCGGCCTCGTACGGCAGCGACACCGAACTCAACGACCACCACTTCCACTACAGCTACTACGTCTACGCGGCGGCGATCATCGCCCAGTACGACCAGGCCTGGGCGGCGGATTCGGCCTGGGGCGCGATGATCAAGCACCTGATCCGCGACACGGCCAACCCGAGCCGCACCGACGCGGCGTACCCCTTCCTGCGCGGCTTCGACGTGTACGCGGGCCACAGCTGGGCCTCCGGCCACCAGGGCTTCGCGGCGGGCAACAACCAGGAGTCCTCGTCGGAGTCCGTCAACCTCAGCGCCGGCCTCGTGCTCTGGGGCGCGGCGACCGGAGACACCTCGCTCCGCGACCTCGGCAGCTACCTGCTGACGACGGAGTCCGAGGCGATCACCCAGTACTGGTTCGACGCGAGCGAGCAGGTCTTCCCCGCCTCGTACAAGTACGGCACGGTCGGCATGGTCTGGGGCAGTGGCGCCGCGTACTCCACCTGGTGGACCGCCAACCCGGAGGAGATCCACGGCATCAACGTCCTCCCCGTGACCGGAGGTTCACTCCACCTGGCCCGTGAGAAGGCCGCCATCAAGCGGAACATCGCCGAGATGGAGCGCGAGAACGGAGGCCCGGCCCAGGAGTGGCGCGACCTGCTCTGGGAGTTCGAGGCGCTGACCGATCCGGCTTCGGCGAAGTCCAAGTGGGACGGTGTGAACGGCAATTACACCCCCGAGCAGGGTGAGTCCAAGGCGCACACCTACCACTGGATCAACACCCTCGACACACTCGGCGCACCGGACATGGCCGTCAGCGGCGACCTGCCCACATCCGCCGTCTTCACGAAGAACGGGACCCGCACCTACACCGCGCACAACCACGGCTCCACCGCCCGGACGGTGACCTTCTCGGACGGCAAGACCCTTTCCGTACCCGCCCGTTCGACGGCCACGAGCACGGGGCCCGGCGGCGGAGACCCTGACCCGGAGGAGCCGGGCCCGTCCACCGGCAACACCTTCCGCCTCAAGACCGGAGGCGTCCTCACCACCGCCACCACCGACCCGGCCGGCGTGGACACCCTGGCCTCGGCCGACGGCGTGAACCGGGACGGCACCCCGTACCGGCCGACCGTCTACGAGGCGAAACAGGTCAACGGCAAGGTTTCCGCCGGGGCCGCCACCGCGTTCCGCCTCCGGGTGGACGCCGGCACCAAGGTCGGGCTCGCCCCGCAGGTCCGGGTCAGCTACGACCTGACCGGTGACGGCACCTTCGACCGCACCGAGACCTTCCGCTACTTCGCGACCGACCCGGTCGCGGGCTGGGAGGAGTACACGCAGGCGGTCGGCGCGCAAGCCGTCACCGGCAGTCTGGGCGAACTCAAGAACGGCACCGTCCGCCTGGAGATCTGGAACGCACTGGGCAATGGCACGTCACAGGTGCAGACGGGCACGGACGCGGCGGTGCTGAAGATCCCGTACGTGTAGTCCCCTGCCCGGACGAACCAGGCGTACGGGCGCGATCGAAGCGGCGGGTCTCCGGCTCCTCGGGGCGGAGACCCGCCGTACGCGCACGCCGGGGTTTCAGGCCGAGGCCCGCCGAACCAGCATGGTCGGGGTGATCACCGAGTCCGGGGCCGCGCCGTTCCCCGTACGGTCGAGGATGCGCAGCAGCAGCCGGGCCATCAGCCGCCCCTGGCCCTCGATGTCCTGCCTGACGGTGGTCAGCGGCGGGTCGGTCTCCCTGGCCACCGGATCCATGTCGTCGAACCCGACGACCGCCACCTGCTCCGGCACCGCGATCCCGCGCTCCCGCAGGACCCGCAGCGCCCCGGACGCCATCAGGTCGTTCGCGACGAACACCGCGTCCAGGTCGGGCCGCCGTTCCAGCAGCTCCGCCATCGCCCGCGCCCCGCTCTCCACGGTGAAGGCGCCCGTGGCGACGAGCGTCGGATCCATGTCCAGCAGCACGTCCCGGTAGCCGTCGAGGCGGTCCATCGCCGAGGTCTGGTCGGCCGGCCCGCCGATGTGTGCGATCCGCTCCCGCCCGAGGTCCCGCAGGTGCTGCACGGCGACCCGGGCCCCGCCCCGGTTGTCGGCGTCGACGTACGGAACGGCCCGTTCGCCGGGGTCGGCGGTCCAGCCGGGCCGGCCCCCGAACACGGTCGGAATCCCCGCCCGCCGGGTGATCGCCGGCAGCGGGTCGTCCGTGTGCAGCGAGAAGGCGAGCGCGCCGTCCACGTGCCCTCCGGACAGGTACCGGGTGATCCGGTCGAAGTCCCCCGGCCCCTCGACCAGCAGCAGGACGAGCTGGGTGTCGTGGGCGGTCAGCTCTTTGCTGATGCCCCGGATCTGCTGGGAGAAGAAGGGGTCGGAGAAGATCCGCACCTCCGGCTCCGCGATGACGACGGCCACCGCGCCCGTCCGCCGGGTCACCAGCGTCCGGGCCGCGTGGTTGGGGACGTAGCCGAGCTCGTCGACCGCCCGGAGCACCTTGTCGACCAGCGGTTTGCGGACCCCGTCGCCCCCGTTGACGACCCGCGAGGCGGTGGCCCGGGAGACCCCCGCACGCGCCGCGACGGCTTCCAGGGTGGGGCGGGTCCCGGGGGACTGCTCGGGCAAGGCGGTTGCTCCTCGTCGACGGGGGGCGGCGACACGCAGGGTGGTGCGGACCTCTGCCGTCGCCGGATCGTCTACAGCCTAGCGCCGGGACGGGCCGACGGCTGAGAGCGCTTCCAATCGGATATCGCCCAGCTCACCGCGGGCTTCGAGCGCGGGCCGCTCAACCGGCGTAGGGCTGCCACATCTTGACGGTCGTTGCCGGATTGCTCGCGGAATTGGACTTGTGCGTCACCAGGCACCGGTACTGCCTGCCGAAATGAACGACCCGGTCGTTCTCCGCGTACTGCCGATTGACTTTCCACTCCGAGAATCCTGCTGCCATGTGACGCCGCCTTTCATCGACCCGGCTCACTGCCGGCGTGCATGAAGCATCGCACCCTCCTGAGCAGGGCAGACACCCGATCCTGTCGGCCGGCGGATTCCGGATGCGGCAGACCCGTAGCGCGGGCCCACAGGTCTGGACCAAGCTCAGGGCATGGATCTGGAGTTGAGGCACCTCAAGATCGTCAGAGCCGTCGCCGACGCCGGCAGCCTGACCCGCGCGGCCACCGTGCTGGGGCTCACGCAGCCCGCTCTGAGCACCCAGCTCAAGCGGATCGAGCGGGCGCTGGACGGGCCGCTCTTCGTCCGGGGGCGGGACGGCGTACGAGCCACCGCGCTCGGGGAGCTGGTGCTGGAACGGGCCCGCGTGGTGCTGCCGGCCGTGTGCGAGCTCCAGGAAGAGGCGGTGCGCTTCGCCCGGCAGGGCGCGGTCGGCTACCGGCTCGGGGGAACGCACGGGCCGCTGCTGGGCGGACTCGTGGACAGGATCATCCGGCAGGAGCCCGGTGTACCGGTGACCACGTACACCTCGTGGTCGGAACGGGAGGTCGCCGGGGGCGTGGCCGCCGGCAGGCTGGACTTCGCCCTCGTCGGGGTCTGCGGGGAGAGCGCCCCGCCGGAACCGGGGCGGCTCGCGTGGATGGAGGTGGCACGGGACCCGGTGCACGTGATGCTGGCCGAGGACCACCCGCTGGCACGGCGGCCGCGGATCGAGCTCGCGGAGCTGGCCGCCGAGGCCTGGACCGACGTGCCGGGCGACGGGTGCTTCGGGGACTGCTTCGCGGCGGCGTGCGTGCGCGCCGGGTTCACCCCGGCGTGCGTGTACGAGACGGACACGGCTTCGTGCGTGCACCTCGTACAGGTCGGGCGGGCCGTGGGACTGTGCCGGGCGACGTTCCCCGTGACCCCCGGGCTGGTGACCCGGCCGCTCGCCGGGAGCCCGCTGGTGTGGAGGCACCTGCTCGGCTGGCATCCGGCGGCGCGGGCAGCCGCCCGAGCGGCAGGGGTACTGGGCCATGCCCGGGACGCGCACACGGAGGCGCTGGCCCGATCCTCCGCGGTCGCGGTCGCGGCGGCCCTGGCGGAACGTGCGTAGGC
>NZ_JBHWMB010000130.1:0-12762 GCF_042730015.1 Streptomyces sp. NPDC059957
GGATTCATCCAGCCCCGCCGGCGTTTGAGGCGATCCTTTCAGCCCGTCCGGCGTTTGAGGACCGGGGTCCGGGCAGCGCCCGGGGAACGGTGGAAGGGCGGGTAGGGGACAGCCCCGCAGGGCCCGCCTCCCCCGCCGGGCATACGGCCGCGGAGGCTCCGTACCCGGACCGCGCCGGGTGCGAGGCCGCAGGGCGCCGGCCGCAGGGCTGCGCCGTACCGCCGGGTTCCCGGCTCACCGGCCTCCGGACCTTCGGGAAACACGCAGCTCAGCGGCATTGTCAGTGCCCCCGCCTAGACTCGACGGCAGACGGGCTCAGTCTGACCACAAGAGTGACGACGCAGACCGCGACGGCCGCGGAGACCGGCGAGAAGGGGGGACACGATGGCCATGCCCACGACGCCGCACGCACCGCCGCGGCCACCCGCGCCCGGGTCGGCTTCCGCCCTGCCGCGGCACGCCGCCGTGTTCCTTCCCGCGGCCGTGCCCCGCGAGAGCCGCATCGCGTTCTGGGCCCCCGACGGGGCCGCCCTGCCCGCCGAAGGCACCCCGGACACGCTCCAGGTGGTCCGCCCCCATGGCGAGGGCATCCGTACCCGCACGGTGCCCGCCGTCACGCTGACGGTCACCGCCGCGCTGCCCGTACTCGTCCGCGCGGTCCGCAGACCCGCCACGCATCCCGCGACCCGCGCCTGGGGGACCGCCGCCGTCCAGGCGCTGTCCCTCGTCGCGCGCGGCCGGCTGCTGCCCGGGCTGACCCCCGAAGGCGTCGACGCCTGGCGGGCCGGGCCCCTGGACGCCGAGGACATCGCGCATCTGCGCGCGGTCGCCGCCGCCCTGCCCCCCGAGGGGTACGCCACTCCGCTCGCCGGCCGCCGCCCGCTCCACCTGCCCGAACCGGAGGCTCTGGTCAGGGCGTTCCTCGATGCCGTCGCCGACAGCCTGCCCCGGACCCCGGCCGCGCCCTTCGCCGCGGGCCGGCCGTTCGCGGCCCGTGAGCCGCAGCAGGTCCCGGGGATACGGGACTGGGCCGCGCAGGTCGCCTCGGGCGCGGACACCGGAGTCGGGATCTCGTTGCGCCTGGACCTGTCCTCCTTCCGCCTCTTCGACGAGGCGGAGAGCGGGACGGATCCGGAGGAGGACGTGCGCCGCGCCGGGGCCGCCGTCGTCCAGGTGCACAGCCTCGCCGACCCGACCCTGGTCACGGACGCGGCGATGCTCTGGGCGGGCGCCGCGGCGGCCGGTTTCGGACCCCGCGCCCGGATCGACGCCGTCCTCGCGCTGCGCCGGGCGGCCCGGGTCTGGCCGCCGCTGCTGCGGCTGCTGGACCAGCCGGTCCCCGATGTCCTGGCCCTCTCGGACCCCGAGCTCGAAGACCTGCTGGGCCGGGCCGCGACCCGGCTGGCGGAGGCCGGAGTCCTGGTGCACTGGCCGCGCGAGCTGGCTCGTACGCTGTCCGCGACCGCGGTCGTACGGTCCACCGCGCCCGGTTCCGCCACCGACGGCACCGCCTTCTTCGACGCCGAGCACCTCTTCGCCTTCTCCTGGGAGCTGGCGCTCGGCGGGGACCGGCTCACCCCGGGGGAGATGGACGCGCTCGCGCAGGCCCACCGGCCCGTGGTGCGGCTGCGCGACCAGTGGGTGCGGGTCGATCCGGAGCTGGTGCGCAAGGCGCGCAAGCGGGAGCTGGGCCTGCTGGACCCGGTGGACGCGCTGGCCGCAGCACTGACGGGGACGGCCGAGGTCGAGATCGAGGGGGAGCCGGTGGCCGCGGTGCCCGTGGGGGCGCTGGCCGCCCTGCGGGACCGGCTGACCGGGGAGCCGGCACCGCTGCCCCAGCCGGCCGGGCTCAAGGCCACCCTGCGCGACTACCAGGCCCGCGGTCTGGCCTGGCTGGACCTGATGACCTCGCTCGGACTCGGCGGCTGCCTCGCCGACGACATGGGCCTGGGCAAGACCGTCACGCTGATCGCGCTCCACCTGCACCGCGACCGTCCCGAGCCGACGCTGGTGGTCTGCCCGGCCTCGCTGCTGGGCAACTGGCAGCGGGAGATCGAGAGGTTCGCCCCCGGCACGCCGGTGCGCCGCTTCCACGGCGCCGGGCGCAGCCTCGAAGGGCTGGCCGGCCCGGGCGCCGGGGGATTCGTCCTCACCACCTACGGAACCATGCGCGCGGGCGCGGCCCGGCTGGCCGAACAGCCCTGGGGCATGGTCGTCGCGGACGAGGCCCAGCACGTCAAGAACCCGCACTCGGCGACCGCGAAGGCGCTGCGCACGATCCCGGCGCCCGCGCGGGTGGCGCTGACCGGCACCCCGGTGGAGAACAACCTCTCCGAGCTGTGGGCGCTCCTCGACTGGACCACGCCCGGACTGCTCGGCCCGCTCACCGCGTTCCGGGCCCGGCACGCCCGGCCCGTGGAGCACCAGACGGAGGAGGACGGGGGCAACGAGGCTGCGGTGGCCCGACTGGCCGCGCTCGTCCGGCCGTTCCTGCTGCGGCGCAAGAAGTCCGATCCCGGTATCGCGCCCGAACTGCCGCCGAAGACGGAGACCGACCACCCCGTGTCCCTCACCCGCGAGCAGGCCTCCCTCTACCAGGCGGCGGTGGACGAGGCCATGGCCGTGATCGGCGCGAGCGAGGGCATCGAGCGGCGCGGCATGATCATGAAACTGCTCGCCTCGCTCAAGCAGATCTGCAACCACCCCGCTCAGTATCTGAAGGAAGGAGAGCCGCGGATCGCGCACCGGTCCGGGAAGCTGGCCCTCCTCGACGAGCTGCTCGACACGATCCTGGCCGAGGGCGGCTCCGTGCTGGTCTTCACCCAGTACGTGACGATGGCCCGCATCATCGAACGCCATCTCCTCGCGCGCGGCGTCGCGTCCCAACTGCTGCACGGGGGCACGCCGGTTCCGCGCCGCGAGGAGCTCGTGGACCGGTTCCAGGCGGGCGAGGTGCCCGTGTTCCTGCTCTCCCTCAAGGCGGCGGGCACCGGCCTGAACCTGACTCGCGCCGGCCACGTCATCCACTACGACCGCTGGTGGAACCCGGCCGTCGAGGAACAGGCCACGGACCGCGCCTACCGCATCGGCCAGACCCAGCCCGTCCAGGTCCACCGCATCATCGCCGAAGGCACCGTCGAGGACCGGATCGCCGAAATGCTGGAGGCGAAGCGGGCACTGGCCGATGCCGTGCTCGGCTCCGGCGAGACGGCGCTGACCGAGCTCACCGACCGCGAGCTGGCCGACCTCGTCTCCTTGCGCAGGCCCGGATGATCACCGCGCGCGACGACCGCCGCCGCACCTTCGAGACCGTGCCTCCGGGCGTGGAGGCCGTCAGCTGGTGGGGCCGGGCCTGGGTGTCCGCCCTGGAGTCGGTGGCCCGCGACGGAGCCCGCCTGACCCGGGGGCGGACGTACGCCGCCGAGGGACACGTCGACGCCGTCACCATCACGCCGGGCCGGATCGTGGCCTACGTACGGGGCAGCCGGCCGCGGCCGTACCGCACCGAGCTGTCCCTGCCCGCCTTCTCGGACAGCGAGTGGAGCGAGCTGCTGGAATCGGTGGTCGCCGATCCGACGGCGCTCGCCGCGCTGCTGGAGCGGGAGGTCCCGGAGTCCCTCGCCGAGTCGGTCCTGCCCGGTGCGGGAGAGCTCGTGCCGCGCTGCTCCTGCCCCGACGTCACCCGCCCGCCCTGCAAGCACGCCGCGGCCCTCTGCTACCGCGCCGCCCGGCTCCTGGACTCCGACCCCTTCGTCCTGCTCCTGCTGCGCGGCCGCGGTGAGCGCGAGCTGCTGGATGAGCTCACCCGCCGCAACGCCGCCCACGCCGCGCGCGAACAGCCCGACGGGACACCGGACTTCCCCGGCGTACCGGCCCGAGCCGCGTTCACCCGTACCGTCCTGCCGCCGCTGCCCGCTCCGCTGTCGGCGCCCTCCGCCGTCGGGATGCCGCCCGCGTATCCGGCCGACCCGGCGGCCCCGGACCCGCTCGCCCTGGACCAGCTCGCCGCGGACGCGGCCGCCCGCGCCCTGGCGCTGCTGCGCACCGCAGAGGATCCGATGGCCGGGCTGAGCCGATGGCAGGACGCCGTCCGGCTGGCCTCGGCCCACCCCACGGCCGGGCTCACCGGCGCCGCCCGCGCCCTCTACCGCGAGCTGGCCCGCGCCACGGGACGCAGCACCACCGACCTGGCCCGGGGGGCGGCCGCCTGGAGGCAGGGCGGTCTGCCCGCCCTGCTCGCCCTGGAAGAGCCCTGGGACCCGCCGGCGGGCCCCTTCGACCGGGCCCGCCCGGCGCTCCTCGCCGCTGCCCAGGGCTCGTTCCGCCCCGACCGGAACCGGCTGACGGGTCCCTCCCGCCAGCTCCGGCTCGGCCGGGACGCCCTCTGGTACTCCTACGAGAACCGCCAGGGCGACGACGACTGGTGGCCCACGGGCCGACCCCCTTCCCCGGACCCGATCACGGCCCTGCTGGGCTGAGCCCGGCCGCCCACTGGTCGAGAGTGGTGAAGTCCTGCGGGCGCAGGCCGTGGCGTGGGTGGATGCGCAGGAGCAGGGCCGGGGCCGGGTGATGGGTGGCGACCCAGGCGCGGTCCCGGGGCGTGATCAAGTCGTCGACCCAGGCGAAGGGCCGGCCGGCCGCCCATTCCACGAGCGGGCGGGTCTTCCAGAAGAGGCCGTCGGGGTCGCGGGCGAAGGGTTCCGGCCATTCGATGACAGGAAGATCAACGGGTAGTCCGATGTGCGGGGAGATCAGCGTGTTGGCCTCGTGCGTCCAGGCGGTGGCCCAGGCGATTTCGTAGGGCAGGGCCAGCAGCCGGGCCCCGTGGGCCGGGTGCAGGCGCACCCGCAGGCCGCGCCTGGTGCTGCGGGATTCCGGTGCGCGGTAGGACAGCCAGATGCTCGGACGCATGCGGTGGCTGGTGTATCCGCGGAGGCCTGCGAGGCGGGACCGGAACGGGTTGAGGGGGCCGTCCACGTCGAGGAGGAGCAGCGGGGGAGTCATGAAGTAGGGATTACCCAGTACACGATGGAGTGAAATGCCTACCGGCGCTATAACCCGAATGGGGTTACGGCGTTGTTTCCGGTACGGGTGCAAGACCCGTGGACCCTTCCGGAAGGCAGGAAAACTGATGCGTCACAGTCGTCGGAATGGCTTGATCGCGGCGGTGGTTGCGGGGGGTGGGCTCGCGGTCGCGGGTGCGGGTGGCTTCGCCTACGCCGACGCCGAGGCGGGCGGGCAGGCCGTGCGTTCACCGGGGGTGCTGTCGGGGAATCTGCTGCAACTGCCGGTGCACGCCCCGGTGAACGTGTGCGGCAACACCGTGAGCGTGGTCGGCGTACTCAACTCGGCAGCCGGGAACCGGTGCGTCAACGCGGACCAGGGCGGCGGGAAGCCGGGCGGGCCCGGGCATCCCGGGCCGCGGCCGTCCGGCCCCTCGCACCCCTCGAAACCCGGCGCCGGAAACGGTGCGGGGAAGGGCGGGCAGAGCGGCCACGACGGAGACGGCGGGCACGGCGGGCCCGGCCGGGGTGCGGTGGCCGATGGGCGCGGAAAGGATTCTCCGGGGCTGCTGTCCGGCAACGGGCTCCAGCTCCCCGTCCAGGTGCCGGTCAACATCAGCGGCAACTCGGTGAGCGTCGTCGGCGTCGGCAACTCCTCCGTGGGCAACACCTCCGTCAACGGCCCGGCCCCGGTCGTCGGCAAGCCCGTCCAGCCGCCCGTCACCGTGCGGCCGGTCACCCCGCCGGCGCCGCCGGCCCCGCCGCGCAACCACCCCTCGGCGCTCGCCCACACCGGGGCCGAGGACGTCGGCTACCTGTTGTCCGGCGGCGGCGCCATGCTGCTCGGCGGAGTGCTGCTCTACCGCCGCTTCCGGCTCAACTAGCCTGCGCGGGCGCCCCGGATGGCGCCCGCCAGCCGTCCAGGACCGCGTCGATCCGGGACGCCAGCCGGGCCCGGGCCGCGAACCGGGGCACGCCCGCCATCAGCAGGGCGTCGTACTCGGTGTCGAGGTGCCGCACGGCCGCCCGTACCGCCGCGTACACGGCCGGCGGATCCAGGGCCCGGCCGGCCGCGCTGCGGCCCACCCGGCCGCTGCCGCGCACCGAGGCGTGCGCGGCGATGGCCTGGGCCCGGTCGGCGGGGCACCCGGGGAACAGGCGCAGGATCTCGGCGGCGAAGGCCGCCGTGAACCGGGTGTCCTCGGCCGCGCGGCGCAGCCGGTCGCGCTCCCGGCGGCGGGCCCGCGCCTCGGCGTCCGCGAGGCAGGCCCGCTCGGCGCGGGCCAGGGCCGCGTCCTCTACGAGGAGCCCCAGGCGCTCGTAGCGACGGCGGCGCCGGTGGAAGCGGACCACGACGGCGGACAGCGAACTGGCCTCGTGGGCCCGCCGGGTGAGGGCGGTGTCACCGCGCGGCAGGTAGACGAGGTGTCCGAGGTCGGCGCAGTCCAGACAACGGGGCACGCCGGCCTCGCGGACGAGGTGGCGCAGCGGTCCCTGCCTGCACTCCGCGCAGTGGATCTGCTTCGTCGACTCGAAAACGACCAGACTCATGCCGAACTGATACCGCCGTTCCGGCCGTATATCACCTTGTAGGAATGGATAGTTGCGGTTTCACAGACTCTTCCCCGACCTCATGGTGTCCTCCTACCGTGAGTCG
Source organism: Streptomyces sp. NPDC059957 (assembly GCF_042730015.1). Lineage (NCBI taxonomy): Bacteria > Bacillati > Actinomycetota > Actinomycetes > Kitasatosporales > Streptomycetaceae > Streptomyces > Streptomyces sp. NPDC059957. Next base: position 6,661 of record NZ_JBHWMB010000130.1, read on the forward strand.
AGTGGGCCGCGGCCGGTCCATGGAGGAGGGAAACATGGCTGGACGGCAGGCAACGGTCGGGCGCCCGAGAGTTGCGGGGCGGCGTCCGAAAGCGGAGGTGGCCTCCGACCTCGTGGTGAGAGAGGTCGGTATCGAGCCCGGCGGCTGCACCGGCTGGCACTATCACCGGGTCCCGTTGATGGTGGTGGTCAAGTCCGGCACCCTGACCCGGATCCTGCGCGACGGCACGGTCGAGGTGCATCACACCGGCGCCGGCTTCGTCGAGCCCGCCGGCCGCCGCCACGTCCACCTGGGCCGCAACCTCGGCACCGGGACGGTCGTGCTCTGCGTGACCGCCGCCCTCCCCGAGGGCGACCCCTTCGCGCTCCCCGCGGAGGCTCCGCCGGGGGCCACGCCGTGCGCGTGCCCCACACGGACGCTGTGAACTCCGGCCGCCGCCCGTGAACCGGGCCACCGCTCAGACGAGTCGGCGGATCTCCCCGCGCACGCGGTAGAAGCCTCCGGCCGCCGGGTGCAGGCCGTCCACCACGTACCGGGCGCCGGGCTCCCGTATCCCGCGCGGGAACTGCACGTTCCAGGAGGGCTCGAACCCGCCCGACACCACCTGTACGCGCATCCGCTGGCCCTGCTGCACGCATTCCACGACCACACCGCCCGCGGGCACCGAGGACACGGACACCGTCGCCACCGCGGCGGGGGTGGCGGCCGGGGTGAAGACGGGCAGGGCGGCCGCCGACTTCACGTCCACGGCCGTCGGCACCGACCCCTCCCGGGCGGCCGCGATCGCGGCCTCGCTCGCGTCCACGCACACCAGCGAACCGTCCGTGGTCACCAAGTACAGCCGCTCGTCCAGGTACTGCATGGACAGTGCGGCCCCGCTGCCGGTGCCCAGCTTCCACAGCCGCCGCCCGTCGGCGTCGAAGCAGTACACGGACGACGCCAGGTCGCCGGCGAAGACGTGCCGGCCGTCCGGCGAAGTCGCGCACGAGTAGACCGCCGCGTCGCACCGGTACGAGGCCTCCAGCGCGCCCGTCGCCTTCGACAGCCGCTCCACCGTGTTGCGGCCGGTCCCCGCGTACACCGCGTGGTCCTCCTGCCAGCCGAACAGCACCGACCCGTTGGTCTGCGTGTGCCACAACTGCCCGCCGCCGTCCGGGGCGTAGGCCGTGACCCCCTTGCTGTGGCCGTGGTAGACCGCCCGCTCGTCCGCACGCACCATCCATGCGTTCTCACCGGCCGAGCGCCGCGACCACTGGAACTCGTCCTCGTGGTCGATGACCGTCAGCCCGCCGCTGCGGTCGGACACGTTCAGCACGCCCTCGCGGATGTCGAGCCAGAAGATGTCCACGTCGGCCGCGATGTCGTACGCCCCGAACGGCACCTTCGAGGACAGGTCGTACACCGTGCCGTCGTCACAGCCCGCGTAGATCCAGAACTCGTCCGCCACCAGGCACTTCACCCCGTCCGGCAGCGAGTACCGGGCCAGTACCTCACCGTCGTGGCTCACCGTGTAGACGTCGCCGGCCTGGTTGCCGACCCAGCAGCGGTCCTCGTCCACGTGGATGCCGAAGGCGGAGGACCCCGTACGGAACCGCCACAGCACCGGGGCCACCGCGCGTGCGGTGGACGGGGTCGAGGTCACCTGGCGGCGCGTCACCGACCGGGCCGCGCGGGCTCCGCGCACCGCCGGGGCGTAGCCCTTGCGGACCTTCTCCCCGACCTTCTTGGCGGCGGCCGCCCGTGCCTTCTCGGCGGTCGGGAAGGAGGAGTTCTGCAACTGGCCGTCCGCGCCGATGCGTCCGTACCGCACCGAGACGGCGGTGCCGTCGACGGTGACCTCGTAGAACTTGTGGGCACCGCCGTCCTCCTGGGACAGCTCCAGATACGTCGTCTCCCGAGCCATGACAGACCCCTCCCCAAGGCCGGGCCACCGGCCCCCTGTGCGCCGGTGATCCCTCCTGAAAAACGTTAGGGGCCACCACTGACAATGGGCTGGTGCAGCTGGAAGCGATCACATGGCAGCGGATGGCCGAGCGGCTCGCCGGTCACCTCGACAACGACGACGGCAACGAGAAAGAGAACGAGAACGAGAACGAGGGAGGCAGCAGCGGTAGCGACGAGGGTGGGGGCGGCCCGGCCGCCGGATGGCGGCGCGTGGGCATCGACGGGGCGCCCGCCGCCCACACCGCGGTCCTCGCGGCGGAGCTCGCCGACGCGCTGCGGCTGCGCGGGCGTTCGGTCCTGGTCGTGGCGGCCGAGGGCTTCCTGCGCCCGGCCTCCCTGCGCTTCGAGTTCGGCCGCGAGGACGTGGACTCCTACCTCGAGGGCTGGTACGACACGGCGGCGCTCTGGCGGGAGGTCTTCGGCCCGACCGACCCCGGCGGCACCGGCCGGGTGCTGCCCGACCTCTGGGACCCGGCCACCGACCGGGCGACCCGCAGCCCCTACACCGAACTCCCGCCCGGCGGAGTGCTCATCGCGCACGGCCCGCTGCTGCTGGGTCACTGGTTCCCCTTCGACCTCAGCGTCCACATCGGCCTCTCCCCGGGCGCGCTCGCCCGCCGCACCGAGGAGTCCGCCCGCTGGACCCTCCCCGCCTTCGCGCGCTACGAGGCCGAGACCGGCCCCGCGGACCGGGCCGACGCCCTGGTCCGGGCCGACGATCCGCGCCACCCCGCCTGGACGGGCCTGCGCGCAGGACGCGCTGGCTGACTCGGCGGCGCACTCCCGCCCCGTCACGGAGGTCCGGGAACCGCAACAGGGGGATTCCGGCACGGTGACGATCGGTTCCGGCCATCGCTCCGGCCGGAACCGGGCGCTACGTTGACGGCACGCTTCGACGGCGGCCACCCCCGGTGGCGCCTTGGCAGAGGGAGAAGGCAATGCGCGGACACGGCACGGCGGTTCGGGGCGCGAGACGGTTGCGCACGCAGGCGGCGCTCGCCGCACTGGCCCTGTGCGGGACCCTGGCCCTGACGGCTTGCAACGGTGACGAGGAGTCCGGCGCGCCGGGCACCCCCGCGAGCCCCGCCACCAGCGCGGCCGCCACGGGCACCGCCTCGCCGTCGTCCTCCTCGGCCCCGTCGAAGAAGCCGACCCGGCAGCCACTTCGGCCGCCACCCCGACCGTCACCCCGGCGGGCACGAAGAAGGCGCCGACGCCCGGTTCCACCTGCGACCACAAGATGCCGATCTCGCCCGACGAGATCGCCGTGAACCGCTACACGCCCGAAGGCGGGGTGCACAGCCTGATCATCAAGCACGGCAACTGGGGCTGCGCCGCCCCTGGCGCGGACGCCGCCCCCTTCGTGACCACCGGCAAGGAAACCTTCCTCAACATCGCCGAGGACGCCAAGATCACGGCCGTCACCCCGATCGTCGCGAGCACCGTGAGCCAGCCGATCACGCTCCAGCAGCTCATCGACTGGCTGATCGCCCACCCGAACCAGGGCCGCGTCTTCCGCTACCACGTGGACGGCGCCGGCGTCATCGACTCCCTCGACCAGCAGTACACCTCCTGACTCCTGTCCCCGGGGCCGCCGGCGAGCCGGGTCGCCTACGGCCGCCCACCCAGCCGGGTCACCGCCAGCGCGGCCGCCCGGCACCCGGCCCCCGCGGCCCAGGCCGAGCCCGCTCCGGCCAGCCGGGCCGCGAGGAAGGCGCCCGTGAAGGCGTCCCCGGCACCCGTGGAATCCACCGCCTCGGCGCTCTCCGCCGCGACCTCGGCCGTCACCCGGCCGTCCTCGGCGATGAGCGCTCCCGCCCCGCCCCGGGTGACCACCACCAGCGGCACCCGCCGGCTCAGCTCCGCCGCCGCCCGCGCGACGGCGGCCGCCCCGGCCGGATGCCCGTGCGCCCCCGCGAGCAGCAGCGCCTCGTCCTCGTTCGGCAGCAGTACGCCGACACCCGCCGCGGCGGCCAGGAAGCGCTCCGGACCCAGCGCGGCGAGGAAGCCGGCCGAGGCCGGGTCCACGCTCACCGGTACGTTCCGGGCGCGGGCCTCTCGTAGCGCGACCAGGGCCAGCTCCCGGCTCGCGTCGGCGAAGAACAGGTAGCCCGACAGGTGGAGATGGGCGACCCCGTCCAGCAGCCCGGGCTCCCAGTCCGCGGGGGAGAGCCGCAGCGAGGCCCCGCTGTCGGTCAGGAAGGTCCGCTCCGCGTCCTCGCCGACCAGCGCGACCACCGTCCCGGTCGGCTCGGCGGGGTCGACCACGAGCCTCGGCCGCACCCCCGCGTCGAGCAGCGCCCGCTCGTGCCACCCGGCCGAGTCGGTGCCGACCCGCGCGAGGAGGCGTACCTCCGGGGCGCCCGCGTGGGCGGCCCAGCAGGCCGCGTTGGCCCCGGCGCCGCCCGGCAGGGTCCGGATCCGGGCCGGGGTGTCGGTACCCGGAGCCAGTGGCTCCGCGTGCACCGCCACGACGTCCGTCACCACGTCGCCGACGACGAGCAGCGCCCCCGGCCCTGCGGGAGCGGCCGGAGCCGCGGTCACGGCCGGGCCGCCCAGGCCCGCGCGATCCGGGCCCCGAGGCGCACGTTGCCCCGTACCGCCGCGAGGTTGGCCTCCAGGGAGGCGCCGCCCGTCGCGCGCACCAGGAACCCCAGCAGGAACGGAGTCACCGCCTGCCCCGTGATGCCCCGCTCCCGGCACTCCGACAGCGCCTCGGCCAGGACCCGGTCGTGGAGCTCCGGATCGAGCTGCTGCTCCCGTGCCACGGGGTTGGCCACGAGCAGCGCCGACTCCGCGCCGCCGAGGAGGTCCTGAGCGGCCATCACGGCCGCCACTTCCTCCGGGCGGTGGACCGTCCAGTCCACCGGCTCGCCGGAATCGGCCAGGTAGAACCCGGGGAAACGATCCGTCCCGTAGCCGAGGACCGTCACCCCCAGCGTCTCCAGCCGCTGGAGCGTCGCGGGCACGTCCAGGATCGACTTCACCCCCGCGCACACCACCGTGATCCGGGTCCGCGCCAGCAGTGCGAGGTCCGCGGACTCGTCCTGCGACAACGTCCAGTCCCGGTGTACGCCGCCCAGCCCGCCGGTGGCGAAGACCCCCAGCCCCGCCCGCGCGGCGAGGAAGGCCGTGGCCGAGACCGTCGTCGCGCCCGTCGCCCTCGTGGCGAGGGCCGGGGCCAGATCCCGGTGGCCGAGCTTGCGCACGCCCTCGCCGCCCGCGATCCGCTCCAGCCGGGCCTTGTCCAGCCCGGCGTGGGCCACCCCGTCGACGACGGCGATCGTCGCCGGAACGGCTCCCTCCGCCCGGACCAGCTCCTCCAGTTCCAGGCCCACCGCCAGATTGCGGGGACGGGGCAGGCCGTGGGCGAGGATCGTGGACTCCAGTGCCACGACGGGCTGCCGGCGGTCCAGCGCCTCGCGCACCTCCTCGGACAGGACCGGGACCGGGGCGGCGGCCGCCGCCCCGAACGGGGACGATGCTGTGGGTGCGGATGCTGTGTGCTGTGACATGTCCCCATCCCTGGCACGAGATCCGGGGCCCCAAACGCGCGGACGCCGCACCGGCGCGAACCCGCCTCGGTGGCGTGCCCGCAGGGCGCCGACGCCTCCCGGGACCCGCGTGCCTTCCACGAGGAACTCGCCGACCACTACGACCTCCTGTACGCCGACGGGCGAGCGAGCACGGCCCGCCAGGGGCGGGCTGCCCTCAGCCCGGGGCCGCACCGGGTCCTCGCCAGCGCCCGCGGCACCCGACTCTGGGCCTGTCCGCCCTCGGCGACTGGGTCACGGCACCGACCTGAGCCCCGGCTCCGTCGCCCGAGCCGCCAGGGAGGCGGGCGCGCGGGGGCTGTGGGGCCGGCCGCGCCGGCCCGGACGTCCGCGGGTGTGCCGCTGAGCGGGGGCGAGGTCCCCTACCCGCCCTTCCACCGTTCCCCGGGCGGCCCGGACCCGAAAGACCCGGGGCTCCGCCCCGGACCCTCCCCCGGCTACCGCTGGGAGGTGCCCCCTGCCGGGGGCGGCGCCGTTGCCGGGGGCCGGCCCCCGGACCCCCGCTCCTCAAACGCCGGAGGGGCTGGATTTGGTCTGGGCCGGTCTGCAGGGTGCGGCGCCGTTGCCGGGGGCCGGCCCCCGGACCCCTGCTCCTCAAACGCCG
>NZ_JBHWMB010000131.1:0-8397 GCF_042730015.1 Streptomyces sp. NPDC059957
CTGCGCACCGAGTACCCCGACGACGACCCGTCCCTGTGCTACCTCGGCGCGGGCAAGGCCCTGATCGGGCACTCCCTGGCCGCGGCGGGCATCGCTGGACTGATCAAGACGGCCCTGGTCGTCCACCACCGCACGATCGTGCCGCAGCCGGAGACCACTCCCCACCCTGACCTGGGCGTATCCGCCGCCGGCCTGCGCTTCGCCGACACCGCGCGGCCCTTTCCGGGCGGCGGCACCCCGCGACGTGCCGCCGTCAGCTCGTTCGCCTCGGGCGGCACCCACGTCCACGTGGTGCTGGAGGAGCGACCCGAACCGGTCCCCGGACGCTTCTGCGAACCGGTCCCCGGACAGCCCGCGCACCGCGCCTCCGGCGGCGAGGGCGCCGGAGCCGCCCACGACACCGAAGTCACCCGGCCGCAGCTCGTCTTCCTCTCGGCCGAAAGCCCCGAGCTCCTGGACCAGCACATCGGCGAGGTACTCGACGTACTCGACGCGGCGGACCGTACGCCGCTGGCAGCCGTGGCGCACACCCTAGGCGCGCGGGCTCCGCTGCCGGCCCGGCTCGCGATCGTGGCCACCGACACCGCCGCGTTCCTCGAGCGGCTGCGCCACGCCCGCGAGCAGCTCCTCGCGGGAGTCCGCGGCGACCTCGGCGACGGAGCCTTCGCCGCCGACGCCCCGCTGCCCGCCGCACAGCGACGCGTGGCCTTCCTCTTCCCCGGTCAGGGCAGTCAGCGGCCGGGCATGATGCGGGACCTCTACGAGAGGTTCCCCGCCTACCGCTCGGCCGTCTGCGTGCTCAGCGCCGTGGCCCGCGCCGACCTCGGCTTCGACCTGGCCGACCTGCTGTACGGCGAGGCCTCCGTGCCCCGCGCCCCGCTCACGGACAACGGGGAGCTCGGGCGCATGCTCGCCGCCACCGAGGTGTGCCAGCCGCTGCTCGGCACCGTCCAGATCGCCGCCACCCGGGTCCTGGCCGACTGCGGGATCACCCCCGGCCTCGCCCTCGGTCACAGTGCCGGGGAGTTCGCGGCGGCCGCCGCGGCCGGGGCGCTGACCCAGGTGGACGCCGTCCGGCTGCTGGTGCACCGGGGCGCGGCCCTGCGGCGGGCCGCGGCCGGGCTCCGGGGCGGGATGCTCGCGGTGCAGACCGACAAGGAGACCTGCCGCCGGCTCGTCGACGGCATCGACGACGTGTGGCTCGCCTGCTTCAACCAGCCGCGCCAGATCGTGGTCAGCGGCACCCCGGAAGGCCTGGCCGCCCTGCGCGCGGCCTGCGCGGAAGCCGGGGTCGTCACGGCGACGCTCGACGTCTCGAACGCCTTCCACTCCCCGCGGCTGGCCCGCGCCGAGGAGGCCGTGCGCTCGGTCCTCGCCACCCGTCGCATCAGCAGGCCCGCCGTGCCTTTCGTCTCCTCCGTGAACGCGGAGGTCTGCGAGGACCCCGACCGGCTGCGCGAGCTGTGGGCCCGGCACGCGTCCGCGCCGGTCCTCTTCGACGACGCCGTTCGCACCGCCTACGACCAGGGGGCCCGCGTCTTCCTCCAGGTGGGCGGCGGGACCTCGCTCCTCACCTCGGTCCGGCGCAACCTCACCGGCCACGGCGACGTCCACGTCGTCCCCGTCACCGGGGAGGCGCCGGACGACGGACGCACCTTCGTACTGGCCCTCGCCCGGCTCGCGGTCCTGGGCGCCCCGGTCGACCCGCGCGCGCTGATCCCCGCGGAAGAGCGCCGGCTCCTGGACCTGCCGGTGGCCAAGCTCGACTGCCGGCCCCTCCGGGTCCCGGCCTGCCTCCCCGCGAACGAGCCCGCGCCCACCCCGCCTGCCGTACCGGGACTTGCGGTACCGGGCCGTTCCCCGCTGCGCCTCGCCCCACCGGTCGCGGACCTCGAGGAGGTCGCCGAGGCCGTACGGGCCCACGTGGCGCGGATCAGCGCGTTCCCGGCGGACCTGCTGCGCGACGGCCAACTCCTGGTCGAGGAGCTCGGCTTCGACCCGCTGATGCTGACCGGCCTCCTCACCTCCCTCGAGCGGCGGTGGCCGGCATGGAGGAGGCACCTGGTCGGTGCCGGGGACCTCGACGCCCTGCTCGCACGGGTCCGCCACCCGTACCGGAGGGTGCACGTCGTCGCCGAAGGCGTGTACAGCACGGACTGCGCGGACGGCACGGACGGCGCGGATCTGTGGTCGGGAGCGCCGTCCGCAGCCTTGGCGGGCCGCGGCGCCCGGCGGGGCATCAGGGTCGGCCCCTTCCTCCGTCCGGCCGTTCCCGAGGACCTGGCCCGGCTGCGCTCCGGCGACGCGGCCCGGGCCGCCTGAGCCGGCGACCGGTCGCCGCCGTCATGCACACCGACACCTTCCCGGCGATCGCACCGGGCCACGTCCACCGCTGGGGCGGCGCCGCTCTCCTCGTGGCCCGCCGCGGCGATCCCGCCCGGGCCCCCTTCCTCTCGCCCGCCGAGCGACGCGTGCTCCACGCGCTGCCGGCCTGGCGGCAGGCCGAGTGGACAGCGGGCCGGCTGCTCGCCAAGCGGCTGGTCCACGAGGCCGTCGGCGCTCCGGAGCGGGAGGTGGAGGTCCTGCCCCGCGCGGACGGCAGCCCGTACGTCCTGGTCGGCGGCAGTCCGCGGGCGGACCTGCACCTCTCCGTCAGCCACACCGTCCGGCACGCCGCCGCGGCCCTCGCACCGCAACGGGTCGGAGTGGACCTCTGCGAGACCGCCTCGGCCGACGTGGTGCGCCGGGTCGCGGACCGGGTGCTGACGCCCGGCGAACTCTCCCTCGTCGACACCGGCCGGCCCGAGGCGCTGGCCGCCGCCTGGGCCCTGAAGGAGGCGGCGGTCAAAGCCGACCGGAGCGGGATCTTCGGCGCGGCTCCGCTCCGCGTGGAGATCCTGGGCCTGCGGCCGCCCCTCCTCGGCGGACGGCGGCGCGCGGTGGTGTGGCGGGCGGCGGACGCGGTCCTGGCCCTCGTGCTGGCACACCCGGGCACCTGACGGCACTGCGTTGGTGCTCCTTGCCGCGCCGTCTCATGCTTGTCAGTGGAGCCCCTGGCCAGCGAAGGCGAGATGAGCGGCGATGGAGCAAGTTCCCACCCCTCCCGGTGAGCGCCCGGCCCGGACGACGCACGCCTCCCCGGGGGCGGCGGGGATTGCCTACACGGCCACGGCCACCGTCAGCGAGCAGGGCATCGTGACCGGGTGGAGCGAGGAAGCCCGCCGGCTGCTCGGCTACGCACCCTCGGAGGTCGTGGGCCTGCCCGCCGCGGACCTGCTCGCGGACCAGCCCGGCGAGCCCGCCGACCTCCGCGGATCCGGCTCCGGCGGTACGGACACTGCGGCGCGGCCGGTAGCACCCGGACAGGAACGGTGGAGCGGCACCGTGCCGCTGCGGCACCGGGACGGCCGCCGCCTGGACACGGGACTCCTCGCGCACCGCAGGACGGCCGAGGGCGGTGGGGCCGAGTGGTTCGTGGTGTCCGCCGTGACGGGAGCACCGGACGCGTCCTGGGACGTGCCCCTGGGCGAATGGGCCTTCGACCGGTCCCCCTGCGTCCTGGCCGTCTTCGACGAGGACCTGCGGCTGGTACGGGCGAACACCGGCATGCACCACGCGCTCTCCCTCACCGAGGCCGAGATGCACGGGCTGCGCCTGTCGGAGATCGCCCCCGACCCGGTGAGCGAGGAGACCGAGCGGGGAATGCGCCGGGTGCTGGAGACGGGCGAGCCGCAGTCCGTGGACGGCTTCGTCCGGCCGCCCCGCGCGGGCGCGACGAACGGCTGGGCGACCTCGCTGGCCCCCGTACCGGGCCCGGACGGCCGGGTGCGGGCCGTGTACCTGACCGCGCACGACGGGGCCACGGGTGACACCGCCCCACGGCAGCCGCTCCCGCCGACCCTCGCCGGCGCCCGCATCGCCACCTCCACTTCCACCGCCACCGCCACCGCCCCGGACAGTGCCCGTACCGCGCAGGAGCTGGTCGACGCGGCCGTCCCCCGGCTCGCCGACTTCGCGGTCGTCGACCTGCTGGAACCTTCCCCGCGCGGCGAGGCCTCGTCCCGGGGTCCCGGGACGGGGGCGCTCACGGTGTCCCGTAGCGCCGTACGGTCGGTCCTCGGCGGGAGTCAGGAGTCCCGGTTCGCGGTCGGGGAGAGCGCCGTCTACCCGGCACTGTCGCCCCCCGTGGAGTGTCTGGCCGCAGGGCGGGGCGCCGTGTACGGGACCGCGGACCCGGCCGTCGCCCGGTGGGTGGCACAGGACCCCGGGGCCGCCTGGATCAGCGAGCAGGGGACCCGTTCGATGATGCTGGTGCCGCTGTGCGACGGCGGGGTCACCCTCGGCCTGGCCGTCTTCAGCCGTCACCAGCACCGGGAGCCCTTCGACCCGGAGGACCTGCGGCTGGCCGAGGAACTTACGGCCAGGGCGGCCACGAACATCCACCGGGCGCGCCGGACCTCCCGGGAGCACACCAGCACCATGACGCTGCAGCGCAGCCTGCTCCCCCACACGCTGCCCGTGCAGTCGGCGCTGGAGATCGCCTCCCGCTATCTGCCCGCCGCCGGCGAGGCGGGTGTGGGCGGCGACTGGTTCGACGTGATCCCGCTGTCCGGGGCGCGGGTGGCCCTGGTCGTGGGCGATGTCGTCGGCCACGGCATGCGCGCCACCGCCACCATGGGCCGGCTGCGCACTGCGGTACGCACGCTGGCCGACGTCGACCTGCCTCCCGATGAGCTGCTCACCCACCTCGACGACCTCATCATCCACTTGTCGGCCGACGAGACGGGCCAGGAATCATCGGGCGGCATCGGAGCCACCTGTCTGTACGTGGTGTACGACCCGGTGACCCGCCGGTGCACGGCCGCCCGGGCCGGCCATCCGCCGCCCGCCGTGGTCTCCCCCGAGGGCTCCGCGTACCTCCTCGACGTCCCGGCGGGGCCGCCGCTGGGCCTGGGGGGCCTGCCCTTCGAGACCGTCGAGGTCGAGCTTCCCGAGGGCAGCCTCCTCGCGCTGTACACCGACGGCCTGCTGCAGGCCCGCGACCACGACATCGACGAGGCCCTGGACAGCATGCTCGCGGCCCTGGTCCAGCCCTCCTCGACTCTGGACACCGTCTGCGACCGGGTGCTGACGGCCCTGCTGACCCACCGGCCCGATGACGACGTGGCCCTGCTCGTCGCCCGGACCCGGGCCCTGCACACCGACAAGGTCGCCGTCTGGGACCTGCCCTCCGACCCCTCCTTCGTCGCGCAGGCCCGCCGCAACGCCACCGATCAGCTGACCGTCTGGGGGCTCGACGAGGCGGCCTTCGTCACCGAGCTCGTGGTCAGCGAACTGGTCACCAACGCCATCCGCTACGGCGAGCAGCCCGTGCAGCTACGGCTGATCCACGAGGGCACGACGCTGATCTGCGAGGTTTCGGACGCGAGCGGTACCGCCCCGCACATGCGGCGTGCCCGGATCTTCGACGAGGGAGGGCGCGGCCTGCTGCTGGTCGCGCAGCTCACCCAGCGCTGGGGCACCCGGCACACCCTCTTCGGCAAGACCATCTGGGCCGAGCAGTCCCTCGCCGGCTTCTGAGGACTTCCGGGGACCCTAAAAGGGACCTTCTCCCCTCCCCTGTGACACGCCCGTGACAGTTGGCGGACAGGGTGATGAACTCCCACCGACAGGCTCTTTAACACGGACATACATTCACATTCGTGGACATGTCCTCTGCTTCCAAAGGTGCGAGCAGCCGTGATGAACGAGCCGAAGTGCCGGAGGAAGTCCCATGAGCCTCACACTCGTCGCGCCGCACCCCGAAGCCACCGAAGCCCCCGCCACCACCCTCGCCCCGCGCGAGCAGGAGGCCCTGCGCCACATCGCCGCCGGGTGCACCTACGTGCAGACGGCCCGCTCGATGGGACTGTCCAAGCACACGGTCGACGCCTACCTGCGCCGCATCCGGGCCAAGCTGGGCATCAACACCACGGCCGAGCTCACCCGCCTGGCCATCTCGCTGGGGCTGTGAACACCGGCCGCGCCCAGTCCGGGGGCTCCCGCGGCGGCTCGCCGCTCCCCGGATCCCCGGGAGGCTGCGGAGCGGCCCGTCGGGCCACCGCGGGGGCGGTCGCCGCACGGAGCGCCGCCACGAATTCCAGGCACGAGTCGTAGCGGTCCTCCGGGACCTTCGCCAGAGCCTTCTGCAGTACGGCGCCGGCCTCCGGCGCGATATCCGGCCGCTTCTCCGCAAGGGGAGGCGGCTTGTCGTATTGGTGCGCCCACAGCAGCGCGGGGGCGTCGTCCCGGACGAAGGGCGGCCCGCCGGTGAGTGACTCGTAGACGACACAGCCGAGGCTGTAGACATCGCACCTGCCGTCGACCGGGCGCCCGGAGATCTGTTCCGGCGCCATGTAGTCGACCGTGCCGACGAACTCGCCCGCCGTGGTGAACCCGGTGAGCGCCAGCGACTTCTTCGTCAGGCCGAAGTCCGTGAGGTAGATGTGCTCCGGGTGGTCGCTGTCGGTGCCCTCGGCCACCAGGATGTTGGCGGGCTTGACGTCCCGGTGCACCAGATCGTGCTCGTGGGCGGCGTCGAGCGCCGATGCCACCTGGGCGGCGATGCGCAGCGCGGTCGGGACGGGCAGCGGTCCGTCCCGGTCCAGCAGGGTCCGCAGGTCCATCCCGGCGACGTAGCGCATGGCGATGTAGAGGACCCCGTCGGTCTCGCCCGCTTCGAAGACGGGGACGATGTGCGGGTGGTCGATCCTCGCGGCGACCCTGGATTCGTGGGCGAAGCGGCGACGGAAGACCTCGTCCCGGACGCGCTCCGGGGCGATCAGTTTGAGCGCGACCGTACGGTCCAGGCGCAGATCCTTCGCCTGGTAGACGACGGCCATGCCGCCCCGGCCGATGATGCGCTCGATCCGGTAGCCGGCGATCTGCATCCCGATCAGGCCGGAGGCGCGGCCCGTATAAAGGCCCCGGTTCGCTGCCGTGCCCATCAGGCGCCTCCCTCGGCAAGTCTATCGAGTGATCCACACGCACGCCCGTGGGGCGAGCGGCGCTCGCCCCACGGGGATGTGCTGTGCCCGGGCCCTCGGCCCGGCGGTCAGTCGTCGTCGCCGCCGGCTCCGCCGTTGCCTCCGCGGCCACTGCTTTCGCAGCCGACGCCTATGCAGATGCCGCCGGTGCCGCCCTTGCCGCCGGTACCGCCGTCACGGCCGGGGGCCGCGTTGCCGCCCTTGCCTCCGGTTCCACCGTTGACGCTGCCGCCGCAGACTCCGGCGCAGATCCCGCCGTTGCCGCCCTTCGAACCTTCGCCGGACGGCCTGCCCTGGGTGCCGGTCCCGCCGTTGGCGCTGCCGTTGCACAGTCCGGCGCAGATTCCGCCGTTGCCGCCGTTGGTTCCGTTGACCGTTCCGTTGCAGTTTCCGGCGCAGACCCTGTCCCCGACGCGGACACTGCCGTTGCCCACTTTGACCTTGCTAGCGAGGCGGCTCGTGCCCGGTCTGCTGTCACCACCGTCCTGCCAGCCGCTGGACACCGCGACCGACGCGGTGGGGGCGGTGGCCGTCGACGCCGGAGCCGCCATGGCCGCGGGCGCCATCGCACCGGCACCGATCAACGTCGACGAGATGACAAGACCTATACGGAACTTCCAGGAACGCGTGCGCATGGGATTCTCCTTGCCGATGGTGGTTGATGGTTGAAATCGATACCGGAAACGATGTCGGTAATTCGAATGGAAAAGGCCCGGCCGGCCACCGGCCGGTCGGGCCCGTATGTCAGGTGGAGAGGGGAGAGAAGGGGTTGCTGCTTCCCATCAGGGCGAACCAGTCGCCGTCCTCGTAGCTCTTCTTCCAGGTGTCGATCTGCTTGGTCGAGATGTCGTACTTCTTGGCGATCTTCTCCTTCGTCTCGTCGGAGTCGTCGGCCAGCAGGGTCACCACGATGCGCACCTTGTCCACCATCGTCAGCTCCGACTTGGACTTGTCCGGCAGGTCCTCGAACCGGAAGCAGCCGGCCCGTCCGGGCTTGCCGGGCTCACCGGGCTTGCCGGGCTCCCCGCCCTTGCCGCCCTCGCCACCCTTGCCGCCCTCGCCGCCTTCGCCGCCGAACCCGCAGTGGGCGGGCGACCCGGTCATGATCGAGGAAACGGTGTTCGCAGGAGTGTGGGACTGCGACGCTTGCGCGGCGCACGCCGTACCGGTGACGAAAGCCAGGGAGGCCGCCGCCAGGATGAGCGGACGCTGCCAGGAGCTCGTGAACATGAGGGTTCTCCGTTTCCGTGTGCACGGATGTCGCTGATCAAAGAAGGGGGGGGTGAGGGTGGATCTGGGGGGTGGGGGGGGGGGGACCCACAGACCCCCCCCCCCCCCACCCCATGCGGGGGTCACGACCCCAAAAACCCTC
>NZ_JBHWMB010000131.1:8407-12704 GCF_042730015.1 Streptomyces sp. NPDC059957
GGCCTCCACCCCGTCGAGCACGGTGCGGGGTCAGCGATCAGAAGATGCTGATGCCTCCGGCACCACCGTTGCCGCCGAGGCCGCCGAACAGGCCACCGAAGCCGCCCTTGCCGCCCTTGCCGCCCTTGCCGCCCTCGAAGACGCCGTTGCCGCCCTTGCCGCCGTTGCCGCCGCCGCCGCCTACCAGGACGCCGTCGCCGCCGGCTCCGGCGTTGCCGCCGCTGCCGCCGAAGAGGCCGCTGCCCCCACCGCCGCCGTTGCCGCCCTTGCCGCCGATGACGCCTTCGCCGCCGCCACCGCCGCCACCGCCGCCGCCACCGGACAGGACGCCGTCGCCGCCCTTGCCACCGTTGCCGCCCTGGCCGCCGGTGCCGAGGACGCTGCCCCCGCCGGAGCCGCCGGAGCCGCCACCGCCGCCGATGAGGCCGCCGCCGCCTTCCCCGCCGTCCCCTCCGGCGCCACCGGCGGCCGGGAGGGCAGTGGCCACATGGGCCGGCATCGGGGCCGCCGTCGCCATGGAGGCCGGAAGGATGACCGCTCCCGAGATCATGGCGGCCGATGCGACCAGGGTCGCCATGCGGAATCCGCGACGGTTGGTGCGGACGACGTTGTTGGTGCGAGTCTTACGGTTCATGACCTTCTCCTCATGGTGTACGCCCCGGTTATTCGGAGCGGTGCGGTAATGAGGGGAGAGGAGGAGTTCCTCTGGGAGGCTTTCCGTCTCTTCCCTTGTGCCTCAAGTAAGCCCCGGCGGGTACATCCGGGTCATGTTCCGGAAACTCGGGACTTGACACACTCCGCGCCACCGTTTAAAAGCCCGGGAGGCCCCCAGGGGTCAGACGCCGCGGCGGGTGCGGTACGCGACCGCGGAGATCCAGAGCATCGCCGTGACGGCTCCGACGGCCAGGGTCAGGGTGCCGGCCGGGCCGCCGCCCATTGCCCAGCCGTTGCCGATCAGGAGGGCGGTGCCGGCGGCCCGGGAGGCGATGGCGTACCGGCGGTTCCCGGCGCGGCCGAAGTGCCGGCCCAGTACGTAGCAGGCGGCGATCAGCGAGGTGAAGGTGACCGACCCGGCGGCGAAGTGGGCGTAGCTGTGCCAGGTGAGCGTGGCCACCTCCGCGGCAGGAGCGCCTACGGGAAAGCCGTCGATCGGGTCCATGACGAAGGCTCCCGCGGCGATCATGCCGAGGCCGGCGATCCGGACCAGCCGTGGCGCCCAGGTGCCCCCCGGGGTACCGCGCAGGGCCCGGCGCAGGCCGGTGGCCCCAATGGCGAGCAGGGCTCCGGCGAGCAGGAAGGCGGTGATCTGGAGCCAGCCGAGGCTGCCGTTGCTCAGCGCGCTCAGCGGGTGGCGGGTGATGTCGAAGCCCTCGCGGGTCGCGGCCTGGGTCAGGGAGACGAGCGCCCACAGCGGGGAGGCCACGACCGCGCAGGTCAGCAGGGAGCGGGTGGTGGTGGAGGAGGAGCGGATGGCGGAGGAGGAGCGGATGGCGGAGGAGACGGTGGCGGTGGGGGTCTGGGTGGTCATGGCGGATGCCTCTCGGGTCGTCGTACGCGGCTCTCGTTTTCGGTTCTCGCCGATACGTCGAACCGGTGAAGTGACAGGGAACGGGCGCGTTCCCTGTCACATCGCCCGTTCGACGTGTAAGCAGGTACGGGCAGCAGCTCGGCACCACGAGACGAGGGAGTTTCCATGCGCTACCTGATGACGACGAAGCCTTCCGACGCCGCCCCCGACGAGCGGCTGTACGCCGAGATGGGCAGGTTCATCGAGGAGCTGACGGCGGCCGGCGTGCTGCTGGCCACGGGCGGCCTGGAGCCGGGCGGCATCCTGGTGGCCTCCTCCGGCGAGGAGATCACCGTGACGGACGGGCCCTTCGCCGAGGCCAAGGAGGCCGTGGCCGGTTTCGCGCTGATCGAGGTCCGGTCCAGGGAAGAGGCGATCGAGCTGGCCCGCCGCTTCCGCAGGATCGTCGGTGACGGGGAGAGCGTGATCCAGCAGGTCTTCGGCCCCTGACCCGTGCCGGACATCTCGCGGACGATCGACGCGGTCTGGAAGCTCGAATCGGCCAGGATCATCGCCACGCTCACGCGCCTGGTGCACGATGTCGGCCTGGCCGAGGAACTGGCCCAGGACGCGCTCGTCGCCGCGCTCGAGCAGTGGCCGGCCGCCGGGGTCCCCGACAACCCCGGCGCCTGGCTGACGACCACGGCCAAACGCCGGGCCGTCGACCACATCCGGCGCTCCCGGCTGCTCACGGACAAGCAGGAGCAGCTCGCCCACGAGCTGGAGGAGCGCCAGGAGCGGCACGAGTGGCAGGAGCACCAGGAGCCCGAACAGGACGACGTCCTGCGGCTGATGTTCCTCTCCTGCCACCCCGTGCTCCCGGCCGAGGCCCGTGCGGCGCTCACCCTGCGGCTGCTGGGCGGCCTGACGGCCGAGGAGATCGCACGGGCCTTCCTCGTCACGGCGACGGCCGTCACCCGGCGCATCGCCGCGGCCAAACGCACGCTGGCCGAGCACCACGTGCCCTTCGACCTGCCGGAGGAGACGGAGCTGCCCGAGCGGCTGTCCTCGGTGCTGGAGGTCATCTACCTGATCTTCAACGAGGGCTACTCGGCCACCTCCGGCGACGATCTGATGCGCCCCGGGCTCTGCCTGGAAGCGCTCCGGCTGGGCCGGCTGCTGGCCGAGCTGGCCCCCCGGGAGGCCGAGGTGCACGCCCTGGTCGCGCTGATGGAGATCCAGGCCTCCCGTTCGGCGGCGCGCACCGGGCCCTCGGGCGAGCCCGTACAGCTCCACGAGCAGAACCGGGGGCGCTGGGACCAGCTGCTCGTACGCCGCGGCTTCACCGCGATGCTGCGCGCGCGGGAGGCCGGCGGCGCCCCCGGCCCGTACATGCTGCAAGCGGCCATCGCCGTCTGCCACGCGCAGGCACGCACCGCCGAGGAGACCGACTGGACGCAGATCGCGACGCTGTACGGGGCCCTGGCGCGGCTGCTGCCGACGGCGGTGGTCCAGCTCAACCGGGCGGTGGCGCTCGGGATGGCCCACGGGCCGCAGGCCGGCCTCGATCTGGTGGACTCCCTGGTCGCCGATCCCGTGCTCCGCGACTACCACCTCCTCCCCAGCGTCCGGGGAGACCTGCTGCTGCGCCTGGACCGCGGCCCGGAGGCGCGGCAGGAGTTCCTCCGTGCGGCGGCCCTCGCCAAGAACGCCGCCGAGCGCGCCTTCCTGCGCCGGCGCGCGGAGGAGATCCCCGCCGGTAGCCCGGCCGGCCCGGCGCCGGGTCCGACCCTCGGCCGGGCAGCGGAGGGCTTCCTGGGCCGGGCGGACCTGGACGCGGCGACGGTCCGCTCGTACGGACAGACCCTGCGGCGGCTGCGCCTGGACCTCGGTGAGGCCGCGCCGCTGTCCCGACTGACGTCCGAGGAGGTGGCACGGGTGTGCACGGCCGCCTGGGGCGCCGCGGCGGCCAGGACCTGGAACCGGCACCGCTCGGCCGTGCGCTCCTTCGGCGCCTGGGCCGGCCTGGACGGACTCGCGGCAGGGCTGGAGCGGCGCACCGAGCCCCTCCCCCGGGGCTCCGCCCTGGATCCCGTACAGCTCGACGCGCTCTGGGGCGACCCCGAAGTGCCCCTGCGGGAACTGACGTTGTGGCGGCTCCTGCACGAGTCGGCGGCGGGGGTGAAGGCCGTCCTGTCCCTGAACGTGGAGGACCTGGACCTGGAGGACCGCCGGGCCCGCACGGGCCGCGGGTGGGTGAGCTGGCGCTCCGGTACGGCCCGGCTCCTGCCCCTGCTGCTGGCCGGCCGCACCCGGGGCCCGGTGTTCCTCTCCGAGCGGCGGCCCGGCCCGTCCCGGACCCCCGGCCCGGCCGACCTCTGCCCGGACACGGGCCGGCGGCGCCTGTCCTACGAGCGGGCCGAGCACCTCTTCAAGGAGGCCACCAGACCCCTGGACCCGGCGCACGAGGGCTACACCCTGCGCCGCCTCAAGCCCGGATGAGCACCCGCACTCACGGCGTGAGCAGCGACGCCCTGGCCGCCGCCCCGCGCGCCCGGGCGGGTGGTTCGGGCGGGTGGTTCGGGCGGGTGCGCGGCCCGATCGGCAGGATCCGGAAGAGACCGCCTAGTGCTGTGGCCGGAAAGGTTTGCCGGGTTGCGGTGTTCGGTGCGGTGCATCGCAAGGCGGAGGACCGCGGCTCGTACTGGACGTACTTCCGTGGTCCGACAACGCGGCGAGGTGCCGTGCCGGGCGCCGTGACCCGGTGAACCTTTCCGGCCACAGCACTAG